>NZ_NFKD01000008.1:0-132442 GCF_002160215.1 Bacteroides sp. An19
CTACAAGTTTTAAACCTTTATATACAACAATAGCGACTGTCACTATGAACCTAATAGTTTCAGTCGCTATTATTTTGTTGAACCTATATGTTGCATATGGCATTAGTTGTCAGATACCCATGTTGTTTTGTCAATATACTTTCCGGATGTTTCAACTTCCATTTGTGTGGAAGCAGATCCAAAAGTTTCTCATGAGTTTCATTCTTGTGATAAGGCATTTGTGGGCTGTTTATCTATACAAAATATTAAAGGTCCCTAAGTGTCATTTTCCTATAGGACTTCTGACCATAAAAAAAAGACCTACAAATCAATAATTTGCAGATCCCTATCCTATCACTGTCCATTTCTGTCCAGTAGTTACAGCGGAAGCTGGGGGATTCGAACCCCCGGTACGGTAACCCGTACGGCAGTTTAGCAAACTGCTGGTTTCAGCCACTCACCCAAACTTCCGTTTGTTTGTGTCATTTTTGAAAACACATTTTCTCTCAAATGCGGTGCAAAGATAGATGGAGTTTTTGACTTGTGCAAACTTTTCACGCACTTTTTTTGCACTTTTCGCATAGTCCTCTCGGTAAGAAAAAGATAGAATCAAGATAGAAAGATCAATCAATGATACAAAAAATAAAGAGAAAACTGCTGCTTCCCCAAAATCAATTAACGTTCATATTGCAATGTATCATCAATAGACCTGTCGGGATTAGGCATCAAATATCCCCAAATCTTTCTTCCTGATAAATTAGGAAGAGAATTATGAAACTGTTTCGAACTTATCGTGCGATGATTTGGGGTGAATTTTTGAGGCATTTCCGTTTGTGTGATGAGAAAGATAGCGGGTCATCTGTGTGTAAATGAAAGGACTGCAACCCTCCATGTACTTATCCCCATTTTCAGGTATTGCGCCGTATCGGGATTTTCCGTACCTTTGCATCCGTTTTTAGGAAAAACAAGTATATCACATTTTAATTATTTCTTGCCTTATGACAATGAATTTCAAACCGGGACGTTGGAATCATCACGTCGACGTTACCGATTTCGTAAAGACTAACATTACTCCTTATGTGGGCAACGCATCTTTCCTGACCGGTCCCACCGAACGTACCAAATCCGTATGGAATAAATGCCTGGAAGCACTTGCCGAAGAACGTGCCAACAACGGCGTGCGCTCGCTCGATCCGTCTACCGTCTCTACTATCACGTCGTTTGCTCCAGGATACATCGATAAAAACAATGAAGTAATCGTCGGTCTGCAGACCGACGAGGTGCTGCGCCGTGCCATCAAGCCCTTCGGAGGCATCAAGGTCGTAGAGAAAGCTTGCCGCGAAAACGGAACAGAAGTAGACCCGAAGGTAAAGGATATATTCACGCATTACCGCAAGACGCACAACGATGGTGTATTCGATGCTTATACTGAAGAAATCCGATCATTCCGCTCGCTGGGATTCCTCACCGGACTTCCCGACAACTACGCACGCGGACGAATCATTGGTGACTACCGCCGCCTTGCTTTGTACGGACTGGACCGACTGATAGAAGCGAAGCAGGACGACCTGCGTCACCTGACCAGCCCGATGACTGATGAGCGCATCCGCTTGCGTGAGGAAGTGATGGAGCAAATCAAGGCTTTGAAAGAAATAAAGATACTGGGAGAACAATACGGACTCGATCTGAGCCGTCCGGCCGAAACGGCACAGGAAGCGGTACAATGGGTATATATGGCCTACCTGGCTGCCGTGAAAGAGCAAGACGGAGCAGCAATGTCGCTAGGCAACGTGTCATCATTTCTCGACATCTACATCGAGTATGACCTTGCTCACGGAACATTGGATGAAGCACACGCACAGGAACTGATTGACCAATTTGTCATCAAACTCCGTATGGTGCGCCACTTACGTATGCAGGCGTACACTGATATTTTCGCAGGCGACCCCACATGGGTAACCGAGTCCATCGGCGGACGCTTCAATGACGGACGGGTGAAAGTGACAAAGACCTCCTTCCGCTTCTTACAGACACTGTACAACCTAGGGCCTTCGCCCGAACCGAACCTGACCGTGCTCTGGAGCCCGCAGCTACCCGAAGGCTTCAAGGATTTCTGCGCACAAGTATCCATCGATACATCTTCCATCCAGTACGAAAACGACGACCTGATGCGCGAGGTGCGCGGTTCGGACGATTACGGTATTGCCTGCTGCGTGTCGTATCAAGACATCGGCCGTCATATCCAATTCTTCGGTGCACGCTGCAACCTGGCCAAGGCACTCTTGCTTGCCATCAACGGCGGACGTTGCGAAAACACGGGCACAGTGATGGTGAAAGATATTCCGGTATTAAGTAACGATGAGCTGAATTTCGAGGAAGTGCTTGCCAACTACAAGAAAGTACTGAAAGAGATGGCGCGCGTATACAACGACGCGATGAACATCATCCATTACATGCACGACAAATATTATTACGAGAAAGCGCAGATGGCCTTCGTTGACACCGACCCGGAAATTAACCTGGCATACGGAGTGGCCGGTATGTCAATCGCAGTAGACTCGCTTTCTGCTATCAAATATGCCAAGGTAAAAGCACGCCGTAACGATATCGGACTGACCGAAGGTTTCGACATCGAAGGCGAGTTCCCCTGCTTCGGGAACGATGATGACCGCGTGGACCATTTGGCGGTAGACTTGATTTATTACTTCGACGAAGAACTGAAAAAGTTGCCCGTCTACAAACACGCCAAGCCGACACTCTCCATCCTGACCATCACCTCAAATGTGATGTACGGCAAGAAAACGGGCGCCACCCCTGACGGACGTGCCAAAGGAGTAGCATTCGCCCCTGGAGCGAACCCGATGCACGGGCGTGACAAGAACGGAGCCGTAGCATCACTCAGCTCGGTGGCAAAATTACGTTACCGCGACTCACAGGATGGTATCAGCAACACGTTTTCCATCGTTCCGAAATCACTGGGTGTAGACCGCGAAAGCCGCATTGAAAACCTGGTGACATTAATGGACGGATATTTCGTAAAAGGGGCACACCACCTGAACGTGAATGTGCTGAATCGTGAAATGCTGGAAGACGCGATGGAGCATCCTGAAAAATACCCGCAACTCACCATCCGCGTATCGGGCTATGCGGTCAACTTCATCAAGCTAAGCCGCGAGCACCAGTTGGAGGTTATCTCACGCAGTTTCCACGAACGGATGTAAAATAGTTTAACAATTGGACACGGGACACAAGGCGACCTGATCATCCACAAAGAAGCTCAACACCAGTGCGTCTCCGTGTCCAAAGTAAAAAATAATAATGGCAATAAAAGTACATTCATACGAATCGTTGGGCACTTACGACGGACCTGGCATCCGTCTGGTAGTCTTTTTGCAAGGGTGCAACTTCCGGTGCTTGTATTGTGCCAATCCCGACACCATCAATCCGCAAGGTGAAAGCAAGGCCACGGATCCCCAAGACATTTTGCGGATGGCAACAAATCAAAAACCTTTTTTCGGCAAGAAAGGCGGCATCACCTTCAGCGGAGGAGAACCTACGATCCAGGCAAAAGACTTGATACCTCTGTTCCGGATGCTGAAGAAAGAGGGCATTCATATCTGTCTGGACACAAATGGAAGCATCTGGAACGAAGATGTGAAGGAACTGCTGACACTGACCGACCTGGTACTGCTCGATGTAAAGGAATTTAATGATATACGCCATCGCCGGCTGACCGGTCATAGCAATGCCCAAACGCTGGAAACGGCTGCCTGGCTGGAAGCTAACGAAAAGCCCTTCTGGTTGCGTTACGTGCTAGTTCCAAGCTACAGTTCATTTCGTGAAGACATCAAGGCTTTAGGAGCCCATTTCCATCCTTACCGGATGATAGAACGAGTAGAAATCCTGCCTTACCACACACTAGGCGTTCATAAGTACGAAGCAATGGGTCTGGATTACCAATTAAAAAAGGTTCCTCAAAATACACCCGAAGAACTGAAGGAAGCCCAGATGCTGTTCGAAACATACTTTATTAAAGTCTATGTTAACTGAAGGAAGCTCTATGTAGCAAACCGGTGTAAAGTAACTGTTTTACCACAGAGGACACAGCACACAAAGTCTTTTAAATTTTTCCTCCGAGTACTCAGTGTCCTCTATGGTAAGAAAATACACGAACTTGTACCGCGCATGATATAACTAGAAACCGCGTCTTGCTATATTGAAAAATTAAAGCCTGTCATCCTGCCCCTTACGCTTCACATACACCCGGTGAGGAGCACGCCCCTTGATATCAATAAGGTGTGCCTTCACCCATTTGTCCAGGTCCTGCCACGCTTTGTATTTCAGCAGCCCCGTCAAAGCGCCATATTCCGCACGGGTGATATAGTCGTGGCTCTCCAGATACGATTGAAGCAAGGCGAGCCGTTCTTCCTCCGTATACGTGCACGAACTTTGCCGGAACTTCTTCCCCGAAGGGGCACGCAGCACCTTTCCGCTGCATTGCTTCGAGAACTGTTTCGATACGGTCACCTTCACCTTATCAAAACGGATGGATTGGGCGTGTATATCCCCTTTATCGTACACCTCCGCATCTGCCTTGAGCGAGGCAGAAACCGTGCCGATGTTCCCTATCTGCACGCGGTACCCCTCCGAAAGGAGCTGCTTGGTCCAGTATTCTATCTCTTCCATCACGGCAAGGATATTCCCTTTGGTCAATCCGGAATGGGAGGCAATTTTTTCAGTAAGTTCATCGAAAGAAACAGTCTTGTAAGGACGCAGCTTAGGATAAAGGTGCGATCCGCTTTCATCGTTTCCTTTTGGCGGCACAGGCAAGAAATCATAAAGGGCACTCATGACAATGTGTTTTTAAAAGGTTAATAATCGGTTTTCAGTTGTCTCCTTTTTACGGTTTCCATATCGAAACCGTACGTTCTTCAATTGGAAACCATACGTTCTCCAATTGGAAACCGTACGTTCTTGATATCAAAACCGTAAAAAGAAGCTATATGCAAAGATAATATAACCCAGCAGCAAAGTCAAGTGTTTGAGGGTTTATTTGAAAAAATACAGCGTATTTATATCACGCATGACATAAATACGCTGCACTTCCGTATCCGCACATTATTGACGCCCAACACCACCACGACAAGCGACACAAGCGAAAGGCTGGTCACTTTGAGGATTTTCTTTGTACGCTTTTTCATGATTGTCTATTCTCTCAACATAAACCGCCACAAAGATAAAAATAAAAGAAATACCGCTGTCCGATAAATACAAATCAAGAGTTAAAAAGAAGTTATAAGGAATTATCGCCCACCTCCTTCAACCAGGCTACAATAAAAAACTAACATGGGAAATATTTTACCCCATAAAATTCCCCCGATTCGTTTGATTAATTCGTAAGGATTGCTTACTTTTGTGGCATCCCATGCCGATAATTCCTTCTGTGGAATGGTCGGGTGGGACACATACATAAAAAGGCGTTACTGGACGCTTTGGTTTTGACGATGTAAGAACTTCGCAACTTCAAAACAGTTAGTCAAAAACAAAGCAACGGGAACGCCCCAAGGGTGTTTTATATGTATAGCCCGTAGTGTACCTTATTTAAGGGAAAGGGTGAACTATATACAGACATCGGCGTGGGGCTTTCAACGTTGCTCGTTTCGACTAACTGGGCAATGCGAAGGCCTTTACATCGTGGAACGAGTGACAGGACTGGCTCCACGTTTTTTGTGTATATGAATAAACCTTTGTTTTAATCTCTGTTGTGGTAGCCAAGCAGGAAATGAAATAGCCAGCTATATGGTTACTGATGTATACCTTCCTAAATGGCTTGATAAATGTATATTTACAAAACTGAAAGCTAATTATTGTTGTTCCAATTCAGATATGACGGTTATTGATTGGGACAAGAAAGATGTGCTGAATTATTTAGGCACTTATTTTCCTCGTAGCTATGCTGAAGCTTATTGCATATTTCACGCTTATTTTGATTCGCATTTACAAGATTGGACCGACAAAGAAAAAATTTCAGTTTTTGATTTTGGCTGTGGAACAGGTGGGGAAATTGTTGGTATGCTAATGGCTGTTTCAGAACTCCTTCCTAATATAAATACTATTGATATTATAGCTTTAGACGGTAATCAAGAGGCACTTCGATTATTTGAACAAGTGATGAAAGAGGTTGCCTTAAGAATATCAACTACGATTAAAGCCCAAGTTGCTCCAATAAGGATAGATGATTTATATGACTTGAGTCTATTGGATTCCTTGTTGACAAATGACTTTGATATTATTATGTCTTTCAAAGCGATTTGTGAGTTTGTAACGAAAGAACGTTTTGAGAAGCAAAATGCTTACGAACATATAGCACGCAGTTTCTTGCCCAAACTAAAAGAAAACGGAATGATGCTTTTAGTGGATGTGACAACTTATAATAATGTTTCTCAAGAGTGGTTACCTATAATGATGGATAAGGGTTTGAAAGAAGCTGATTGTAATATCGTTTTAGCAAATGCAGACTATAATCAGATATTTACAGTATCTCATTCTAAGCGAAAGCGTGATAAAAGTAAAGTTGCTTGGAGAATTATAGAAAAATAGTAACAATAGAAATAAATATAAATAGAACTATGGCAGAATTAGAATCAGATTTTTTTATTGACTATTCAAGTCTTGACGATTTTCAACGCCAATTGATTGACCGTAAAAATAACAAATCAATGGTTGTTACTGGTAGTGCAGGTAGTGGTAAATCATTAATAGCATTACATAAAGCTAAACAACTTGCAGTAACAGGAAACAGTTATACAATTGTAGTGTATACTAAAACACTTCGCAAATATTTTTCTGATGGATTGAAAGCATTAGGATTATCTAATGTTTTTCATTATCATCAATGGATACGCAATAAGTCTCATGTAAAATATTTAATTGTAGATGAGTGTCAAGACTTTACCCGCGAGCAAATAGAAGAATTAAAAGGTTATGGAGACATTTGTTTCTTTTTCGGAGATTCAGCCCAATCAATCATGAATTTTCCTGATCATATTACGCAAACAGTAGAACAAACAGCTATTGCTATGAACTGTATGCCAGAACCATTATACTTTAATTATAGATTGACTAAAGCCGTTGCCGCCTTAGCAGAAAAAGTGGGTAATGTAGAAGATTTAGTATTGAAATGTAAACGTGAAGGAGAAAAACCTAATTTAATCGAAGCTGACAATTTTAATGCGCAATTAGACAAAATTATAGATACTATTAAAAACCGTTCTTTAACAAACGTTGGAATTTTGATGCCATTTAACACAAAAGAAAAAGGAGGTAATCTTTCTGTCGAATATGTAAAAGATTATTTTCTTCAAAAAGGCATCACATGTGAATTTAAATATAATGCGAATCAAGATACAGAAATGGAATTAAATTTTCATTCTAATAACCCTAAAATTATGACATGGTGGTGTGCTAAAGGGTTACAGTTTAAAGATGTATTTATCCCTGGATGTGATAATCTTTTCTCTGAAGACAAGCGTGCGGCCTTATATGTTGCAATGACACGTTGTAGTGAACGACTTTATGTCGGATTTTGCGGAAAGCTCAATTTTTTCTTTCCAAAGGAATCATCATCTATATTTAATAATTCTGGAACTTTAAACATGATATAATTATGAGAAAATATATAGCAACTTCAAGTTTAAATCTTGAAAATATACTTTCAACAGAAAGCATTTCCCCTTATTCTTTTTACAAAATGCGTTCATTTGGTTATCAAAATTTTGTTCAATTGGATATATTAAAAAACATTGATTGCATATTACTATTTTCAGAAATTCCTTATTTCTACATAGAAGATAGTCAGCGCGAAAATAATCCAATGATAATACAAATTGATGATGACCAACAACTTTCAGATATAAAAGAAATAGGAGCATTTTCTAATTGCAAGATTTATGCATATACGAAAACTATCCATATAAACCCCGTAAGTGCAGCATTCCTTTTTTTCACAGATAAAGCCCGTATTCTCTCTTATCAAAATTGTCTTGATAGTAAAATGTGTAAATTAGTTGATTATTTTAAATTACAATCAATTAACCCATCCTATTTCAAGCTCGAAGATTTAGTCAACAACATAAAAAGCTCTTTGTATTCCAATCCCAATTTAGTCCATGAAGACAATCAATATAATCGAATTAAAGGATTTATTTATGGATATTTTATTGGTAAAATAAAATCGATTTCATCTAATACAGCTAAAATGCTCACAATCCAAAAGCGAATTTACGATATCGTTGCTTCCATAAAAAACAATGATGGGCAAGGATCTACAAATTTGCAAAAAGAGCTTATCAATTTGGATAAAGAATATACAACGCTTGACCCTAATATAATTCGCTCAAAAGAACTTTGGAATAAAGAGATAGAAAAATATGGGCTAATAGTTGACAATTTAAATAAATTCTTACGCGATTACAATATGGAATCCTACTGCAAACATTCTTTTTGTAATCGGAAAGGTATAACTTTGCGTCAAGTTCTATCAGAATACCAACCTTGGGAGTTAGAAGAATATAGCAATAAAATGTTATCACATATTCACTCTTTGATGGCACATGACAATAAAAATGCAAAAGAAAAGTTGGACTTATGTTCATGCATGGATGTTAACCCTGATTATTCTCTTGCCATGATGACAATAGAAGATGCACAGAATACACTTTTTAACAAAATATTGTCACACATCGTATGGAACAATATAATTCCCAATTTGGATAGTCTTCGAGTTCATCGTTTTGAAATTGTAACAAACATTGTACAAATTATTAGTCAAATTATTGAAAATGAAGGGAAAGAATGGAAAGGAAGTGCTGAGCAATTATATTTTCATCATCTTCGTCAAAACATAAAAGATTTTACTCCATTTAATCTTTTGGAAATAGACAATGTGGTTCTTCAATCTCTTGCTGCTTTTCTCTTGAAAGGAGAAGATTTTAACGCTTTAATAGATTATCTTGAGAGTACAGCAATGCCAGCTTATCAATATGCTATTGCATTATGGGGAGCAACACTAGGATACATACAAATACCTCGTTCAATCATTGCTTCATCTATGAATAATGATGATTTTATGAAACTTTATAAAGATGCTTATAAATTGATGCATAGAAAAGAATTAAACAATCTATCAATGGTTTCTATACCTATAAATAAAGTTGTTGATTCCTCTTTGAATTGGGGAAAAGAAGTTGAAGTAATAATTAATAAACATCCTCGTATAAAAATATCAGATGAAGATCAACAAATTATAGATAGAGCAAAACAAGAGGCATCCAATTCTGTTGATTTCATTATTATATTAGCAAATAAAATGAAAAAATTGACATCAGGAATTTTTCCTCATTTACAAAGAAAATTGTACCCTAACTTTAAACAGGTATCGCAAGGAAATAGACAATCAAAAACATATTCATCACTATTACAAAATGATTTGTTTAATTCTGCAGTAAAAAGAAGTATTATTGACGATGACAATGCAAAATTCGAAATACGGAAATGTACCACATTAAAAGAATATACAGGAGAAATTGAAAATCTATTTATAGAATTTCAAAAAAAATATCGCAAAGGTGGTTATTATTATTCGGATCCACATAAATACAAAAGAAATAATGAAGACTTTATTGATCATTTTTGTAAATGGTGCCTATCGAAAAAAAATAAGGACTCTATTCCTTGGTCACAAGAGAATAGTCGTAGAATTGATGAGTTAAAGAAATTATTACTATCTGTATATCATGATTGAAAAGCTATTTATTTTTACCGATTCCGGCAAACAAATAGAAGCAACCGCTCCGGTAATCATTTCCGCCAGTCGCTCTACGGATATACCTGCCTTTTATGCCAAATGGTTCTTCAACCGTTTGGCTAAAGGGTATTGTATTTGGTATAATCCGTTTAACCGGAAGCCAATATACGTTTCTTTCAAGCATTGCAAAGTGGTGGTGTTTTGGACGAAGAATCCGGAACCTATCCTACCCTATTTACATAAGTTGGATGAGCGAGGCATTCATTACTATTTTCAGGTGACGCTGAACGACTATGTACGGGAAGGTTTCGAACCGAATGTGCCTAGTATAGAAAAACGGATTGAAACGTTCCGCAAATTGTCGGAGCAGATTGGACATGAGCGAGTGATATGGCGGTTTGACCCGTTGATTATCACGCCTGCCATAACCCCACGTACCTTGCTGAACAGGATATGGAAGATAGGCAATCAGTTGAAAGGGTACACGGACAAGCTGGTATTCAGCTTTGTGGATGTGAAAGCCTATCGGAAAGTGCAGAGCAATCTGATAAAGGAAACGCATTGCTTTACGAAAGAAAATGTGGAAACCGCAGAACTGAACGAGGCGCAACGGTTGGAAATAGTGGAAGGTCTGGCGAAATTGCGCGATGTATGGAAAGCCGAAGGCTGGAACCTGACGCTTGCCACGTGCGCCGAAGAGATAGACTTGGGAGATTATGGCATTGAGCACAACCGTTGCATAGACGGGGAGTTAATGGAACGTGTGTTCGGCGAAGACAAGGAACTGGTTTACTATCTGCATACCGGCAAGTTGCCCGAACCGGATTTGTTCGGGGAGATACCTTCTATTCCTATTGAACGGAAAAATCTGAAAGACAAGGGGCAGCGTAAAATATGCGGATGCATGGTGAGCAAAGACATCGGGATGTATGACACGTGCCGCCATTTTTGTGTGTATTGTTATGCCAACACAAGTCGTGAATGTGTGTTGCGAAATAAGGCAAGGCATTCGGATGATAGTGAAAGTTTGATAGAATAAAAACGGAGTAACAGAAAATCAACTTTTAACAAATAAACAAAATGGAAATGAATAACAAATTAGAACAGCAACGCTTTATCATAGAAACGAAAGCGAATGCGGAGAGTGTAATAGCTACAGAAAAGGCTGATAATGAACAATGGAAAATCCGTTTGAAAAAGGACAGAGCTTATCCTCAAAGTTCCCGTACCAAGCGGAAGAAAAGGAAATAAAATGGAGATAGACAAAGAGACATTAGACTCAAGGATTCAACAAGCTGCAGATTGTGTCAAGTTCTTGAATGAACATCAGGAAGTTTGGCTGCGCTTACATGATTCAAGTTATTCCCTTTTGGTCGTCCATGCTAAAAGAGGCAAGGATTATTGCTTTCCGAGTTTTTCTAAAAGCTTGATTCCTTATACTAAGCTATTACAGCAATATCAAGAATATAAGCATGACGTGAAAGTTTGGATTGCAGGTAATCCAGTATATTCTGAATATTGGTTGCCTATAAGCACAAATTATGTGGCAGAAGAAACCTATATTGATTTGTCTTCCGCCAAACTGCCCATACTTGTAGCCAGTTGGAAATTGAATGAACATTATGTAAAGACCGCTTGCCCATCCCTTTTGAAATTTATAAAGGCTGAAAAGAAAAAGAATAGGCAAATCATGCCAACACTCAAAAGAATGAAATCTTTTTGGAATATGTTTGCAAAGTTTTTCAAAAGAGCAAAAGAAGAAAAGCCAGACCGTTCTGCCAAAGATGATAACAATGACAACTTTGCCAAGTATAAAGGATTGGGGAAACACAATCCTCGCTTGATAGACGCATGCAACAGATTTTGCGGCTCGCTTTCGAAAATCTCTTTGAAAAATTCCCCCAATCTGAATGCCTTGCTGACAGAATTGCCCGACTTGAATTTGGATGAAATGTATGTATTGGATAATTACAATCCTCAGCCCGACTCTCCTTATTTTAGGGATATCGGACAGCATTTGCGGCTTTACGCCCGGCTTAAATCTGTAGAAAAGCCATGCGATGTAGATTTTGCCATGTGGTATAACAGGGATAAAAAATATCCGGAAGCAAAACCTCTCCCAGAGTTTGAAAGTCCTTTCAAACACATTACATTACCTTTTACCGAAGAAGCCATTTGGCAAGCTTATCTGTTGAAGCAAACCAAGCATAAGATAGGGATGTGGTGGCATGGTTTGTATAAATATCGGGTCTTCATTAATCAGATTGAGGACATAGACCATCTGACACAACTGTTTGAAGCGAACTATAATGAGCTAAATCACTTTAAATCTGAGGCAAAGGCAAATTGGTCGGAAAGCATGTCTCCCGTAGTCTTCTTGGATGATGATAAAGCCTACATCAGCCATTATTGGTTCGATTATTGGTATGGACTAAGGCAAGTGGAATGCTTGGTAAAGTACAATCCACATTCTCATACGATTACTGATTTTCAGATAAAAGAATCAGAAGCGATTGTTCGTTTTCATTGCGGAATAATGTTTTAGTGGGTAAGAAGCCATGAAAACATTGGGATATGTCAATAAAAATGAAGACAAACTGAAAGGCGTTTTCTTCGGCCAACCCATAGGAGATGCGTTAGGGTTGTTCATGCGGCATCCAATGGGAATCGGCAGGCATAATATCAATCTAACTAGCCCATTTACAAAAAGGAATCCGCCTCAAAATAAAGTTACTTTTATCTTGAGGCGGACTTAATATTTGTATAAAGGCCTACTTCAGGTCAATCACCTTATAACGCTCGCCGGTAGACTTCACCAGTTCGTTCAGGAATTCTTGCGGATATCCGGGACGGTCAAGCGGAGCCGTATTGCCCGTTTCGGGACGTACCAGCTTGCCATTCTTTACCCGTTTCACTACCCCGTCGTTATAGCGCACAATGAGGAACTCGCCTAACTTCTTCCATGCATCTACCGCCGCCTGGGCACTCATGCCTGTGTAATTGGTGAGGAACTCTTTCGCCTTCTGCGGATTCTCGGCATAAAGTTTCATCGCGGTGCTTTCGATTCCGGATTGCGCATCGGCATACATATCTTCCAATGCATTCTGAACGGTACGCATATCCTCTACCATCAAGCTATAACGCGGACGAATCATATCTGCCACCCAATTGTAAATCCAAAACGCCGAATTCCATGAGAACGTGACACAATCGCCTTCTCCTTCGGCATACGAAGCCGGCACCTTATCGGTATTGCAATACACCGGAGTGAAAACCGTCATGTTGGCATCGTCCAATCCGAACCACAGGACACCACCGATAGCATCGGGCATCGTGGAACGCATCTGGGAAACAAACGTAAAGGCACTTTGCTGGGTCGAGATGGGACGCTCGTTGAAATATTCCTGCCCGTCTACCTTAAATGTCAACGGAGACAAGCGGTAAGGCATCTGAAAGGCTCCGGCACCCATATCGTTCGTAATATCGAGGGGAGTGCCTTCGTAATGGTCGCGCATCGCCTGCTGGATGTCGCGCACCGACACCTTGCGGTCGGGCTTCACGTAAAGCGGCATCGGCTCCTTGCTTTTGCCTTGGATGTAAGGAAGGTATGCATCGCCGGTGGTTTTGCTGAACATATTATAGAAACTCCACACACGGGCTTCGCACGCACGCAAGCCACTGAAATCCAGCGGACAATAGGCATCGGCAAAGCTGAAATCCTTGTTCATTCCATTGAAATAGCCTTTCTCACGGGCGAAGGAAATCACATCGGGCGAATACAGGCAATTATCCTTGTCGTTCAGGTCGAACTTATGGATGCGGCTTTGGTTGGCATGTGCCGCGATGCAATCATCGGGAACGCGTACCGCTACCCATACGGCTCCCTTCACGCCCGGACCTTTGCCTATCATCTCCATAATCCATACCTCATTCGGGTCGGCGATAGAAAACGATTCTCCGCTACTGTAATATCCGTATTCCTTAACCAAATCGGTCATCACCTTAATGGCTTCCTTTGCCGTGCGAGAGCGCTGGAGCGCCACATAAATCAGGCTTCCATAGTCCATGATTCCGGTAGTATCTACCAGTTCAGGGCGTCCGCCAAAGGTGGTCTCCCCTATCGTCACCTGAAATTCGTTCATATTTCCAATGACATTATAGGTCTGCTTCGCCTCCTTTATCTGCCCCAGGTACTTACCGGTATCCCATTCGTAGATAGGGCGCATGGCTCCCGATTCGTGCGTCATCGCCGGATAATGGCACAAGAATCCGAACATGCCGTACGAATCCGCCGAATAGGAAACGATTACAGACCCGTCGGCAGAGGCTTTCTTTCCGACAATCAGGTTGGTACAAGCCCAACCGTTCATCACACACATTGCCAATAGCATGGCAATCCATCCAAGTTTTTTTCTCATTGTTATTCGTGTTTTTTATTTTGATAATTTATAATTGTTCTGAAACGCAGATACCCGCAGATTGACGCGGATTTAAATGCATCGCCCGATGCACCTATATGCATCAGCCGACGGACGTATATGCATCGGCTCGCGCACCTATATTCAGAATTCATATTCCTCTCGTGCCTCGTTCCCGCATCCGTCTTTCACGATGACTTCCAGCCGGTGAGCCACGCCTTTCTTTATCCGCTCAGGGTCTTGAATGACCAAGATGCCTTTCTTCAGCCCGAACAATACAAACTCTCCGTCGACATAAACCTTATACGAAGCAATCCCAGTCTGCGCATCGCTCACCCGGAAACGTATGTTGCGGTTCGTACGCCAAGTGCCTCTTCCCAAGGGAGTAATGCGTGGAGCGACCGTATCTATCTGTACCGAAAATGTACCGAGCGTACGGACGGTTGCCTTTACCCAACCGTTGGCGTATGTTCCTCCCACCGATGCTTTCCACTTGCCCACCCGTTGCTCGATGTAATATTTCGTGGTGTCTGCTACGGGCAAACGGCGCACGCCTATTTCCAACGGGCAAAAGCCATGCAAAGGTGCAGGTCCCGCATCAAGTACATAGTCGAACGAGATATTCCCACTATCACTCACCACACGGGTATCCAGTTCGGTATCTTCATACACCATGGCTTTCGGAACAATCAGGTTCATGCCCGGTTCCTGTACGACATTGGTCTGGTTCCAACGCAACATCCACTTGGCCTGAGGCTCGTAAGCAGGGATGTCCTGCCGCTTTCCCAACACCGTGAAACGGTATGAACGCTTGTTTCCGAAATTATCCTCCAGCACATACCGGAAATGATAATCACGCTCCTCGTCTATCGTCACGATGCCTCTTGCGTCATCCGTCTCCAATAAACGCAAGCTATTGCCCGGAGCCTTATACGAACGCATGACGAGCCGGCGGGTTTTCGCGTACTCTCCATAATCGATAAAGCTGTTTATCATCCGGTTCTCATTTGCCGAAACTTCATCGGTGACGCTCCGGAAAACCTGTACCGAATCGACATAAAGCGTCACCGAATGCACGCCATAGAAATTGGAAGTCCCGCTCATGTAATCCTTAGCGGCAATGCCCGTATAGATTTCTCCCCATGCCGTAAAGCGTTGTTTCAGGTTTCCATCCCCTACCAGCTTGCGCCGGGAACTTCCGTCTACCACTCCCCTGCCCTTTACGGGATAAAGCCCTATCAGGCTTGCCACGGGCGGACGGTCATCCTTCAGGTATTTCCGGAAGTAAGGCATGGGGTCGACATAATCCCCGTTATCGTTCCGGCGCAACTCCAGGTGCAGGTGCGGCCCTGCCGATGAGCCTTCGTTTCCGCTCAACGCAATCATTTCTCCCTTTTCTATGGGAAGCACATCCGGCTCGATGCGGATGTCGCATACGAACGTCTCATGTTCGTACTGATACTTACGGACATATTCCTGAATCTTCGGAGCGAACGAAACCACATGTCCGTATACCGAAGTGAATCCGTTGGGATGGGTCACGAACAAAGCTTGCCCATATCCGCCATGCAGCACCATGACGCGCGACACATAGCCTTCCGCTACACTGTAAATAGGTTTTCCTGTCACGCCTCCGGTCTTGATGTCCAAACCGTTATGGAAATGATTGGGACGCAATTCACCAAAGTTCGCGCTCAGCAAAAGCGGGAAATCGAAAGGCGAACAGAAGTCCGGCTGCATCCTATTCTGTCCTTGCAAGGACAACATCGCCCCCCAAGCCAGTATCAATAATGTCAATAATAGATGTTTTCTCATCTGAATCTATCTGCTATTTTTATTCATTATCTAAAATCGGGAACAAATATACAATTTCCCTGTAAAAACGCCACATGAAATTTGTCATCTATTCATTTTTTTCTTATATTTGTGAACCTTCGGATGATTCCGAAAAGGAAACTTGTGACCTTTCCTAATACCAAGATTCTCTTTACATTTTTACTTGTTTTCAATAGGATTACATATAATTATAGCAAACAGAATAGGAAGGGAAACAGTTATGATTGCTCCCCCTTCTGAGCGGATGATGATATCTGTGATGATGACTTTAACGCATGAATGTTACAAGTAGAGAATCTCTTTCTTCTACTTGTAACAAACAAGCGAACATTTTTCTCGTTATTACTACAAGTTATAGCAGATAAATATTTTTCAATAGGTCTGTCGACAATAATATCTTACCTTTGCGGTGCATTAGAAAAAGTATAACCACTTTAAAACATTATTGCGATATGTTCGAAAAAGGAAACAGAGGAAACACTCTACACGGAATCCTGCTCATTGCCCTCTTCTCATTTGCAGCATTCTACATCTCAGAAATCCCATTTGTCAGAAATCTCTCATTCAGCCCGCTTATCGTCGGTATCATATTAGGCATGCTGTATGCCAACAGCTTACGGAACCGGTTGCCAGAGACATGGGTACCGGGCATCAAGTTCTGCACCAAGCAAATCCTGCGTGCCGGCATCGTGCTTTACGGTTTTCGTCTGACCCTTACGCAAGTAGTAGCGGTAGGGCTTCCCGCCATCCTCATTGATACCCTCATCGTGGCTGGCACCATCGGACTGGGCGTATGGCTGGGACGTGCCTTGAAAATGGACAAGGACACTTCGCTCATGACCGCTACGGGAAGTGCCATTTGCGGTGCGGCAGCAGTATTGGGAGCCGAACCGGTGGTGAAATGTGAAGGGCATAAAACCGCCATTGCAGTATCTACGGTCGTTATCTTCGGTACCATTTCCATGTTCTTATACCCGATTATGTACCGCGCCGGATTACTGGACGCATTAGGGAACATCGGTACGGCTATCTATACCGGAAGCACACTTCACGAAGTGGCACACGTAGCCGGAGCCGGCAATGCCATGGACCCGACCGATGCCTTGGGCATAGCCGGTACAGCCACCATCACCAAGATGATTCGCGTCATGATGCTTGCCCCGGTATTGGTTATCATGAGTTTCGCACTTGCCAAACGCAAGTCGGCTGAAACCGGAAGCACCTCGGGTAAAAGCAAAATCACCATCCCCTGGTTTGCCTTCGGATTTATCGGCATCATCTGCCTCAACTCTTTCCTACAATATATATTAGGTGTAGAGAGTGTAAAGGAAATCCCGCTGAACGGCGCCATCGAATACATCGATACCTTTATGCTGACCATGGCGATGACGGCACTGGGCACAGATACCAGCATCGAGAAGTTCAAGCAAGCGGGCGCCAAACCGTTCCTTCTTGCCGGATTATTATATGTATGGCTGGTGGGAGGCGGATACCTGCTCACGAAATGGCTGGTTCCGGCGTTGATGTGATGTCTCACAAAGAAACGATTTAAACACAGATTAGCGCAGATTTACATGGATAAATAATAAAAAGATCCATGCAAATCTGCGTTTCTTCGTTTTTTCAATAGCAAAACCAATCATATTTAAAGAATTATTCGTAGTTTTGCAGCGATTTGTTACAATATGAAACAATTTAATTACTGAAAAACTATGATAACATTTGTGTTGAGCCTGATAGCCCTCGTAGCGGGCTATCTCATTTATGGGCGTATCGTAGAGCGTATATTTGCTCCCGATGACCGCCCTACCCCTGCGGTCAGCATGGCGGACGGGGTCGATTACGTGGTACTTCCCGGATGGAAGATTTTTATGATTCAATTCCTGAACATTGCCGGAACAGGCCCTATCTTCGGTGCCATCATGGGAGCCAAGTTCGGTCCTTCCGCTTACCTGTGGATTGTATTAGGCTGCATCTTTGCCGGAGCCGTGCACGATTATTTAAGCGGCATGCTCTCCATGCGCCATGGCGGAGCCGGATTGCCCGAACTGGTAGGCGCTTATCTGGGCGGCCGCACCAAGAAAGTAATGCTGGTTTTCTCCGTATTCCTTTTATTAATGGTAGGTGCCGTATTCGTTTATAGCCCTGCTATCATTTTAGGAAAACTTTGCAGCGATTCGCTAACGTGGGTGTACATCTGGTGCCTCATCATTTTCGCCTATTACTTCCTTGCCACCATGCTGCCCATCGATAAGATTATCGGACGCATCTATCCGATTTTTGCCATAGCCATGCTGTTTATGGCAATCGCCTTAATGGGCGTGCTCTTTATCAAATGGCCTTCCCTACCCGAACTGACCGATGGGCTTACGAACATGAATCCGGCTTCAGGAACCATATTCCCCTGCCTGTTCATCACTATTGCCTGCGGAGCCATCAGCGGTTTCCATGCCACCCAAAGCCCGCTTATGGCACGGTGCATCAAGAGTGAACGCCAAGGACGCCCCTTGTTCTATGGAGCCATGATAACCGAAGGAGTAGTTGCTCTGATATGGGCCACCGTATCGATGTACTTCTTTTATGGAGGTGCTGCCGGAGAGTTAGGCGTGCCGGCTACCCTGCAAGCGCCCGAAGTCGTTACCACCGTATCTCAAGGATGGCTGGGAGTATTCGGCGGCGCCCTGGCAATATTGGGAGTAGTAGCCGCCCCTATCACCAGCGGCGATACAGCCCTGCGCAGTGCCCGGCTTATCATTGCCGAATTCCTGCACTTGGAACAACACTCCATACGCAAACGCATCTACATTTGCATCCCCGTATTCGGAGTCACCTTAGCGCTATTATGGTATAACATTGCCGATGCAGACGGATTCAACGTGATATGGAATTATTTCGGATGGGCTAACCAAACATTAGCGGTATTCACGCTTTGGACAATAACCGTTTACCTGGTACGGAAGAAGAAAAATTATTGGATTACGCTTCTTCCTGCCATGTTCATGACGGCGGTCTGCCTTTCGTTCCTGCTCATTTCCAAGGATAGTTTCGGCTTGCCAACTATCGTAGGCTACATCTCGGCTATAGCCGCTTTCATCATATCGGGATTGCTCTTTGCTATATGGAAAACATCAGCAGGCAAGTCCATGCACAACTAATCATTACCACAGAAGTACACTGAAGACTTTAGCAAACCTATAATTGGACCTTCAGGGTACTTCTGTATATCTTTCAAAGAAAGGCAGAGTCATTTTGTTCCGCCTTTTATGCGTCCGGGAATCCGGTGTTCCTGCAAATAACGGAAAACAAAATGAATGAAATTAAGTGCCGTTCCATCTTCCTGCCCTTGCTGAGACACGAAACAGAACTGACGCTGGAAACGCAAGCCTGCAATGTCGGTAATTCGAAACACATTCTCTTCCAATTCCCGGCGAATAGCAAATATTGAAACAATGCCCAGACAAGGACTGTGCTTCAAGAAAGACTTGATGCCTTCGGTACTTCCCAAGTGCATCCGTACATTGAGCGAAGAAAGTTTCACTCCCTTTTCTGCCAAGACGGCTTCGATGGCATCCAGCGTGCCCGAACCACGCTCACGGAGAATCAAAGGAATCTGCCTGAATTCTTCAAACGAAATTTCCTCTTCCGGCTCTCCTCCTTCCTGAATAGACGAAACCGGAACCAATTCATCACACAAAAAAGCTTCATAACGCAAATTAGGCAGACGAAACACCCCTTCTACCATTCCCAAATCAATGCTATGTTCTTGCAATGCCTGCTCTACATTACGCGAATTGGTTTCAATCAATGTCAGCTTGATTTTCGGATATTGACGAGTATATTCGGCAAGAATAGGCGGAAGAACATATTGGGCAATGGTGGTGCTGGCTCCCAAACGCAACTGTCCGCTATACTCGTTATGCAACAAATGCATGCTATAATCCAACCTGCGGTATTCAGCAAGAATCCGTTCACTATACTCCAACAGCACACGCCCTGCCTCGGTAAGGGAGATCTTGTTGCCCAACCGGTTGAACAAGCGCACCTGATAAAGACTCTCCAATTCGTGAATATGCTTGGTTATGGCAGGCTGGCTGACAAACAGTTCCTGCGATGCCTTGGTAAAACTCAGGTTCTTGGCCACCGCATAAAAAACTTTCAAACGAAAATCAGACATACCTTCTTCCCATCATAATTCATCGGCACGGATGCCCAATGCCTGAAGTATGGCAAATCCCAACATTTCGAATGTAAAGTTTCCCGAATAAACAGGTGGATTCATGCCGAACACCGTAACCGGATCTTTCTTTTCCACCTTATTTATATAGTCGCTCAGACGGCTACCATATCCGTCTTCATCCGGAACGGCAATGATATGCCGCACATCTTTCGACTCTGCCATCAACTGGAACGACTCGGCAAACAAATCTTCGCGCGTAGCCAATCCAGACGGCTGGAAAGCATAAAGCGAGAATTCTCCCAACTGACTCTTAAATGCCATCGAATGAATTTCTTTTTCCAAATCAGCAGGAGCACAAAACGAGAAGCGCTTCCCCTCAGCATCATAAACAAAGATTACCTGTACTTTCGTTTCACCTAAGGATACACCAGCATCTAAGGCAAGACATTCCAACAGTACAGCCAAATCAGCTTTTGGCAACTCACGCTTCAATATCGGGGCAAAATGCGCTTTCAAATCATTTCCCACACGGTCAAGATAAGACGCGTCAATCAGCATCACCACCGGGTCGAAAGGTATCTTCTTTTCCATATATCCAAACTATCTAACGGTTTTGGGAGTAAAGATACGAAAACTTTACTGACAATTTGTACAAAGAACGGACAATATTGCAGAAACCCGACGTAAACATCTGACATGTAGACATATATACACTCTTCTTGCCGTTTGGCAAAGAATTTGATGAATAGTAGTCGTAATTCATTTACTAAGAAACAAAAAGGAGAATACAATATGAACTTTAACAACTTTACAATCAAATCGCAAGAAGCTGTGCAAGAAGCGGTCAATCTGGTACAAAGCCGCGGACAGCAAGCCATCGAGCCAGAACATTTGATGGCAGGGGTGCTGAAAGTAGGAGAAAATGTGACAAACTTCATTTTCCAGAAACTGGGCATCAACGGCCAACAAATCGAAACGGTACTCGACAGGCAGATTGCTTCTCTGCCGAAGGTATCGGGAGGCGAACCCTACCTGAGCCGTGATGCAAACGAGGTATTGCAGAAAGCCATCGAATACTCGAAAGGATTAGGTGACGAGTATGTATCACTGGAAGCGCTGCTGCTCGCCCTGCTGAATGTGAAGAGCACCGTTTCCACCATGCTGAAGGATGCCGGACTGACCGACAAGGAACTGCGTGCAGCCATCAGCGAACTGCGGCAAGGACAGAAAGTAACTTCGCAATCGAGCGAAGATACCTACCAGTCACTGAACAAGTATGCCATCAACCTGATTGAGGCAGCCCGTACCGGAAAACTCGACCCCGTAATCGGACGTGACGAGGAAATCCGCCGTGTGCTTCAGATATTAAGCCGGCGTACGAAGAACAACCCGATTCTGATTGGTGAGCCGGGTACCGGTAAGACCGCTATTGTAGAAGGGCTTGCCCAACGTATCCTGCGTGGTGACGTGCCCGAAAACCTGAAGAACAAACAGCTCTACTCACTGGATATGGGTGCGCTGATTGCCGGTGCCAAATATAAAGGCGAATTCGAAGAGCGGCTGAAATCGGTTATCAACGAGGTGAAGAAATCAGAGGGAAACATCATCCTGTTCATCGATGAAATCCACACACTGGTAGGTGCAGGAAAAGGTGAAGGTGCCATGGATGCAGCCAATATCCTGAAACCGGCATTGGCACGTGGCGAACTGCGGAGCATCGGTGCCACTACCCTTGACGAATACCAGAAGTATTTCGAAAAGGATAAAGCCTTGGAGCGTAGGTTCCAGACCGTCATGGTGGACGAACCCGACACGGCAAGCTCTATCTCTATCCTGCGTGGCTTGAAGGAGCGTTACGAGAACCACCACCAAGTGCGTATCAAAGACGAAGCCATCATTGCCGCCGTGGAACTGAGCAACCGTTACATCACCGACCGTTTCTTGCCCGATAAGGCTATCGACCTGATGGACGAGGCAGCCGCAAAACTCCGTATGGAGCGTGATTCGCTTCCCGAAGAGCTGGACGAAATCGAACGCCGGTTGAAACAACTGGAAATCGAGCGCGAAGCCATCAAGCGGGAAAAGGATGAAGCCAAACTTGCCCAGCTGAACAAGGAAATAGCCGAACTCAAGGAACAAGACACTTCATACAAAGCCAAATGGCAGAGCGAGAAGGAACTGGTGAACAAGATACAGCAGAACAAGAAGGAAATCGAGCAATTGAAGTTCGAAGCCGACCGTGCCGAACGTGAAGGCGACTACGGAAAAGTGGCAGAAATCCGATACGGAAAACTTCAGGCATTGGAAAACGAAATCAAGAGCATCCAGGAAGACCTGAAGAAAAAGCAGGGCGACAACGCCATGATTAAGGAAGAGGTAACTGCCGAGGATATAGCCGATGTAGTATCGCGCTGGACGGGAATACCGGTAAGCAAGATGCTGCAAAGCGAACGCGACAAGCTGCTCCATCTGGAAGACGAACTGCACAAACGTGTTATCGGACAAGACGAAGCCATCGAAGCCGTAGCAGACGCCGTACGCCGGAGCCGTGCAGGACTGCAAGACCCGAAACGCCCCATCGGCTCGTTCATCTTCCTTGGCACCACCGGTGTAGGTAAGACCGAACTGGCAAAGGCACTGGCAGAATACCTGTTCGATGACGAATCGCTGATGACCCGTATTGACATGAGTGAGTATCAGGAGAAACATACCGTCTCGCGTCTGATTGGTGCGCCTCCGGGATACGTAGGTTATGACGAGGGCGGTCAGCTGACCGAAGCCGTGCGCCGGAAACCTTACTCGGTCGTACTGTTCGATGAAATCGAGAAAGCGCACCCTGATGTCTTCAATATTCTGCTTCAGGTATTGGACGACGGACGTCTGACGGACAATAAGGGACGTACGGTGAACTTCAAGAACACCATCATCATCATGACCTCCAACTTGGGAAGCTCATACATACAAAGTCAGTTTGAGAAGATTAACGACCAGAACCATGACCAGATTGTAGAAGACACCAAGAAAGAAGTGATGGAGATGCTGAAAAAGACCATCCGTCCGGAGTTCTTGAACCGTATCGATGAAATCATCATGTTCCAGCCGTTGGATAAAGACCAAATCAAGCAGATTGTACGCCTGCAAATCAACGGCATACAGAAGATGCTTGCCGACAATGGCGTAACGCTGCAGATGACCGACGAAGCCGTCGAGTTCCTTGCTACGGCAGGATTCGACCCCGAATTCGGTGCACGTCCGGTCAAGCGTGCCATCCAGCGTTACCTGCTCAATGATTTGTCGAAGAAACTGCTGGCTCAGGAAGTCGACCGCACGAAACCAATTGTGGTAGAACGCAATGCCGACGGTCTGAAGTTCCGCAACTGAAAAATATCAATAATGCTTTATCCACAAGGTTGGTAAAAACAGGATTACCATTTTCAATAAAGCAAAAGAGGCTGTCTCACCACCAAGAGACGGCCTCTTTCTATTTCGAACTTGACGGTGGGTTTGTCTTTTCAAGCAAATTAAGAAAATGCGAACATTTATTTTTTTTACAATTGGAGTGAGCTAATTGTGCCTCATACATAGAAGATAGTTTTTGAGATGCTCCCGAAATTTAGGGAAATGTCTTTTTAAAGCTCTGCTATTTCTTCCAGGCTAAGTCCGGTAGCTTGGGCTATAATATCAATCGACACTCCCAGTTGTTTCAGGTTTCTGGCATCTTCTAATTTACCTTCTGCACGTCCTTCTGCACGTCCTTCTGCACGTCCTTCTGCATGACCTTCCAATTTTGCTGTATTCAGCACGTCATTTTGAATCATGATGGCATTGACATGTTCGTCATATTCATGCCGTTCTTCTGGCGACATATCATAATAACGAAGCTTTTCCCGCGCTTCAGGTAAGCCGGGCGCTGTTGTATCCGGATCAATAATACCTGTTTTAAGATATTTCACCCACTCTTCCAAAGGCGTTTTTGCCACTTGGTTAAACTCGTTCACCCGTATCAGGTAATATTCAGGGAAAACCTCTTGGGGAAGCTTCTGGATTATAGCACCTTCCTCTTTTGCTGTAATTAGCAGTTCATCATTCGTATGTACGCCGATAAAACGGTTCTGCCCGTGATACAGATAATCATTACCCTTCCCTAAATCGAAATAAAGGATACTGACTAAATATACTTTATTTACCTCTTGATAAATATGCTTCGCAAAAGCAGGTGTACCAAACCGTATGCGTTCCAGATAATAAAGCTTACGCATGTTCTGAATGCGAATCACGATATCATCCCCTTTCTTGTCTTTGGCCTTAATATCTATCCGGTCTGTTTGAGCATCGTCCCATACGCAATAGGCTTTCTCATCTTTTATAATCTCTTTTATACGAATTTCTTCACACAAAAGCACAGTCAGCAATCCTTCCAGCACGCTGAAATTAGCCTTGTCTCTCAACAGCCTTTTGATGGCCCAATCAAACCGTATATAAGAATTCTTTTGCATAAGGACAATTTTTTAGTTAAAGATGCAGGCAAGCCCTCGTTTCTTCGATTCCAGCTTAAGAACTAAAAAACATAAGATTTACAAATCTCACAGACTTGTCTGTTTACAAAGATAGGAATACTTGGGGAGATTCACAAATTTGTATATAATGAAGTTTCTAAAGTTTTCACTTTTACAGCACAGTGACTTATGGGTTTGTACCATTTCTCAACTAAACTATAGGAGCATTGTTCCTGTGACAGAACATCTGGATGCTCTCCCCCTTCGGGTAGGCCTCACTCTTGTAACGGATGAAAAGCCTTTCAAAATCTTCACTGCTGTACATATCACTATAATTTTAATGTTTACAGTGCGAAGGTAGGCACATCTATCTGAACGGGCAATACGTCAGTTTTGAACGCTTATTGGTGATTGATGCAAATCCCTTTCAAGTACCATTCATACAGGCGGTGGATGCCTTCGTCTATCTCCACTTTATGATGCCAGCCCAAGTTATGAAGCTTCGTTACGTCGGTCAGCTTGCGCATCGTTCCGTCCGGTTTTGTGGCATCCCAGCGCAGCTCTCCCTTGAAACCGATTTCTTTCACAATCTTTTCGGCAAGCTCTTTTATGCTCAGTTCTTTTCCTGTACCTACGTTGATGTGACAGTTGCGGATTTCCTTATCACCCTCTTTATAGGTGTCTTTGAAGTCTACGTTCAACAATACATGTACACTGGCATCTGCCATTTCTTCACTCCACAGGAACTCACGCAGGGGCTTGCCTGTTCCCCATAATATGACAGCTTCGGGTGTGATGCCGAACTTCGCCAACTTCTCCAATATCTCTTCATCAGTATTCCTGCCGTTCACGCCTTCCACCGGACGCAAGTCGATGTCCTTGCGCACGGCATCCCAGTTTCCTTCGTTCAGGCATTTGGCAAGATAGACCTTGCGTATCATTGCCGGAAGAACGTGGCTGTTCTCCAAGTGGAAGTTGTCATTCGGCCCATACAGGTTGGTAGGCATTACGGCAATGTAGTTCGTACCGTATTGCAGGTTGAAGCTCTCGCACATCTTCAGTCCGGCTATCTTGGCGATGGCATACGGCTCGTTGGTGTATTCCAAAGGAGAGGTGAGGAGCACTTCTTCTTTCATCGGCTGGGGAGCCTCACGCGGATAGATGCAAGTGCTTCCCAAGAACAGCAGCTTCTTCACATGGTGGCGGAAGCTCTCGCCGATAACGTTCTGCTGTATTTGCAGGTTCTGGTAAATGAAATCCGCGCGGTATTGCAGGTTTGCTATGATGCCGCCGACATGTGCCGCTGCCAATACCACGGCGTCAGGCTGTTCCTCATCGAAGAAACGCTTTACGGCAGTGCCGTCCAATAAATCCAGTTCTTTATGACTGCGTCCTACAAGGTTTGTATATCCTCTCTGCAAGAGATTATTCCAAATGGCCGAACCCACCAGTCCGTGATGTCCCGCCACATATATTTTTGCTGATTTGTCTAACATGCTTCTTTAAGTTGACTAGTAAACAAGGTTTCAGGTGACCAGGCTTTGACAAAACTATTCAGAACCTTGTCAACTTGTCACCAGAAACCTCGCTGCCTTATTTAACTATTCCTTTCTCTAAATATTCGGCAAGGTTGGTGCGTACCTTCTGTCCGGCATCCTCAGCGGCTACCTTTGCCATATCGGCATCTACCATGAGTTTTACCAATTCTTTAAATGTAGTCTTTTCTGGGTTCCAACCCAATTCAGCCTTCGCCTTAGTCGGGTCTCCCCATAAGTTCACCACATCCGTCGGACGGAAGAAGTCGGGCGACACCTCTACCAGCACCTTGCCGGTATCCTTATCTATGCCTTTCTCATCAATGCCTTCACCTTGGAACTCCAGTTCGATGCCTACGTGCTTGAATGCCTCGTAACAGAACTCGCGCACGCTATGCTGCTTACCCGTTGCGATAACGAAATCTTCAGGCTTGTCATTTTGCAGGATAAGCCACATACATTCCACGTAGTCCTTGGCATATCCCCAGTCACGAAGTGAAGACAGGTTACCCAAATACAGTTTCTCCTGCTTGCCCTGCTTGATGCGTGCGGCAGCAAGCGTAATCTTGCGTGTCACGAAAGTCTCGCCACGCCGTTCGCTTTCGTGGTTGAACAGAATGCCCGAACAGCAGAACATGTTATATGCCTCACGATATTCCTTCACAATCCAATAACCGTATAGTTTTGCCACGGCATACGGGCTGTAAGGATGGAAAGGCGTATTCTCGTTCTGCGGCACTTCCTCCACCTTGCCATACAGTTCCGAAGTGGAAGCCTGATACATGCGGCAGGTATCAGCAAGACCACACTGGCGGATGGCTTCCAGGATACGAAGCACTCCCGTAGCATCCACGTCGCAAGTAAATTCCGGCGAATCGAAACTGACCTGCACATGGCTTTGGGCGGCAAGGTTATACACTTCGGTAGGACGTATCTTGTTCATCACCTGTATGATGCTCATCGAATCCCCCAAGTCTGCATAATGCAAGTGAAAATGCGGAAGCCCTTCCAAATGGGCGATACGCTCACGATAGTCCACCGATGAACGGCGGATGGTGCCGTGTACGTCATATCCTTTTTCTAATAAAAACTCGGCTAAATAAGAGCCGTCCTGTCCGGTGATACCGGTGATTAATGCCACTTTTCTCATTGTATATGAAATCTATTTTTGATTTTTATAGGAGTTATTCTAAACATTGCTTGTCATTGTCTGCAAACCAGTCAGCAATGGCTTCTTCAAACGTGTAATGGAAAGGATAGCCCGAAGCGGCAAACTTCTTGCCACAAATATTGGTGGATATCTGGAGCTTCTTCACCCGTGCCGGACAGATACCCATCGGGCTTCCCAAACATTGGGCGATGTAAGCGGCAGGCATAATCAAGGCGTTCGGAATATAAGGTACGAACTGCGTCAACCCTGTTATTTTCTTCATAGCCTGTACAATGTGTTCTATTGTATAAGCCGGTTCGTAACAGCAGTTATACAATTCCACTCCTTGCTCGTGATGTTCCAGTCGATACAGCATGAAGCGTACCAGTTCTTTCACATAAATGCATGCCTTGATGGTATCCTTACGTCCCGGATAAGCAAACGTATGCTTGCGGATACCCCAATACAGCCGGGTGAAGTTCCCGTTCTCGCCTTTTCCGAACACCACACCCGGACGCACAATGGTCAGCTGCCTGTTATCGCTATCCTTTGCTTGCCATATCTGATGAATCTTTTCCGCTACCAGCTTCGAGATGCCATACGGAGTATTGGGTGTAGGCAGAGTGGTTTCTTCTTTCAATGCTTCAGCAGCACCATACGGAGCTATCGAACTAGTGAAAACTATTTTCTTAATTCCGTGCTTTTCTGCAAAAGCACATACATTTTCCGCTCCACGGATATTCGTTTCAAAATACTCACGATCGGGATGTCCGGGTGTGCGGTGTACCGCAGCAAAGTTGAAGATGATGTCCTCGCTCGATACTGGCACGTCCAGCTTGATAGGCTTGCGCACATCACAATAAATAAACTTGGACGCTAAGGTTTCTCCTTCCTTCAATGGAGAACGGTAATGACCTTTTACGGCAGGAAGCGGAGTGCCCGGTTCCACAATGTCCAGATTATAAATGTTCGCTTCGGGATGTACTTCTTTCAAAAGTTTGGTGAGGTGAGTACCGATAAATCCGGTACCGCCAGTGATAAAATAATTCATATGCTTAAAATCTTTTTTAGATTAAATATTGATTGCTGATGGACTCATGACTCATAACACGTCTGATTGTCTCTGCAAACATGTCAGCTACAGTCAGTTGTTTTACCTTTTTACATTCTTTATAGAATGGAATACTGTCGGTAAAAACTATTTCGTCCAATTCAGAATCCTGTATGCGTCTTGATGCAGGATCTGACATAACGCAATGAGAAGCCATAGCACGCACTGATATGGCTCCAGCCGATTTAATAACATCAGCTGCTTGTACTATTGTTCCGGCTGTATCCACCATATCATCAATCAGAATGACATTTTTATCTTTTACATCACCTATAATCTGAATAGACGAAACAACATTGGCTTTTTCGCGTGTCTTATGTCCCAACACCAAAGGGACATTCAAATATTTAGCATATAAACTGGCACGTTTTGAACCGCCTACATCTGGAGTGGCTATAACGAGCTTCTCCAAATTTAGCTTTTTTATATAAGGAAGGAAAATGCTGGACGCATACAAATGATCTACTGGAATATTAAAGAATCCTTGTATTTGATCGGCGTGCAAATCCATCGTTATCAATCGGTCAATGCCGGCCACACTTAACATATCCGCCACTAACTTTGCACCTATAGAAACCCGTGGCTTGTCTTTCCGATCTTGACGTGCCCAGCCAAAATAGGGGATAACAGCTATGATATGTTTCGCTGATGCTCGCTTGGCAGCATCAATCATTAATAACAATTCCATTAGGTTGTCCGAAGTTGGGAAAGTGGATTGGACTAAAAATACGTGTTTACCTCGAATAGATTCCTCAAATGAGACAGCAAACTCACCATCCGCAAAATGCAATATGTTCATATTGCCTAAGGGACAACTCAAACTTTTGCATATTTTTTCGGCAAGATACTTTGAATTGCTTCCTGCAAAAATTTTAAAAGGTTCTTCCATGATAATCAGATAGGATATTCATTTTAAAAGTTCAAAATTGATGCTTTCTGTTTCCAATTTTTCTAGGGTATGTGCCGTTGGATTTACAACAATATTCTTCAATTTCTTTATTTTTAATAAAGGTATGTCATCATAATGGTCTGTCATTAGAACATCTAATGTCAGATGATGTTTCTCTAATTGTTTCAATGTGTTTTTACATTTTATTTCCTTTACATTTTCTTTCCAATTATGTATCTGCGAAGGCATCGGAGTAGCGCAGACACTATCAAAAGACAGCCGTTCAGCTATCAAAGAAGCATAACTGCAAGGAGCAGCGGTAGACAGGCATAAAAAGAAGCCTTGTTTGCGATAAGCCAAAGCGCATTCGTAAACTTTTCCGTTCCGAAAAGGTAAAATGGAGTCAACAAAGTCATTCAAGCGTTCCTGGTTCATGAAATGTGCCGAATGTTTTAATATGTGACGTTTCATCTTTTCGTGACTGGTCAAACGGCATTTCCTTAAACCTACCCAAAAGGCTAAGGCAACGGCTATATCCAACCGGCATTTTCTGCAAGCTAACTTACTTACAAATAAGATATAACTCTTGAATGTATTGATTGTCAATAATGTACCGTCCAAATCTATTACAATTGCTTTCTGCATCACCGCTTCTTTTTTACATCGTTCGACCATGGGAAACGTACCAACACCCTATTATGGTACAAGAAAAAGTCAGCGTCAATTATCGGATGGGGAGTTGTGACCGTAATTACTGCTATCTTTATTGCTACATTATCATAATGCGATTCCAAATATTCTTTCAGCAGATTTAAGGTTGCTCCCGAATCTATAGCGTCATCTACCAGTAATATGTTCTTGGGATTTTCTTTCAAGAAAGAGTCAATGTCATTGGGAATGGCAATTGTTCCGCTACGTTTGGGATTATGCTTCCGAGCCTTTTTCTCTAAAACAACAGACTCCAACATTCTCAACCAATTCAATAAAAAAGTTGGAGAATATTTCAAGACCAGTTTTAGCAATCCATTTTCTTTCTGCTTTGTATCAGGACGTTGTATTTTAATCTCTGCATACTTCCTGCCAGGCATTCCCGATAAAGTCTTAAATATTTCACGACCTACATATCCGCCTCCTGTTAATACTCCTATCACTAAATCCGGATTATATTCCTTGTCTATTTTTTGAGACAATAAAAGGCAAGACTCGGAGAAATCCGAGCCTAATAATGTAATTACTTTCATAGTAAATTATTTTAGAATTTCAACAAAGAATGATAGAATATATAGAAACGATAGTTGAAACGAAATCCCCAACTATAATGACTTTGTTGGGTTGTTGGAGAAGCATTTGTATCATGACGCCTATAATGTATAAGGTTGTCTGACAATAATATTCCTTTATATTTTAAATGAAGAATAGCGGCAATCCACATATCATGCCATAAAATAGACTTAGGAAATGGTAAAATATCCTTCAAACATTTTCGTCGAAAAGCCATACAGCATCCTAAATATCCCATTTTCCATAAATTGGGAAAGTAACCATACTTCGTTTTTCTTAAAGTAAAATAATCTGTATTTGTAGATTCTCCTTTAGTATTGACAATTAACGCATTATGTACGACAAAGTCCTTTGATTGAAGGGATTTTATACATTTATCAACTTTATCGCTACACCAGATATCATCTTGATCACATAGAAACAAGTAATCTCCTAAAGCATGCTTTAAAGCGTTTTCAAAATTTGGGACCACTCCATGATGATTTTGATTATGATACACCTTAATACGTGAATCCTTATAAGAAGCTATTATTTCAAATGTAGCATCCGAGCTGCCATCATCTGAAATGATAATTTCATCATTTACAGACAATTGAATAAGTATAGAGTCCAATTGTTCTTTTAAATATTTTGCACCGTTATAGGTGGCAAGACAGACTGAAATCATCGTAATTTTTTATATAGTAAATAACATTTTCTTAAAAGCCAAGCAAGTATGCCATTTTGTTGTTTGATAAATGAATCTATATGCTTTTCAAATTCCTTATCAGGATTTTTCGAACTAAATCCTTCATAATTATAATATGAAATCATTATAGGGATATATTGGAACTGATGCGTGGGGAAAATGGTTAGGTTGTATATATAATCAGCATATACTTTATATGCTAAATCATAAGAATGATTTTTGTAAACACATTTTGGGTAGAAAATGGATTGATGGCAAATATTTTCTAATGAGATAATGTATTTATTGAATTTCCCTTTGTACAAATCATTTCGTGTATTTCTATAAACATCTCCATAGTAAACACTATTTAAGGAAGTGATGTGGTTTGCTACTTGATTTAAGGTGTTGAACGAAGCGAAATGATCATCGGCTCCTAAAAAAATAACGAAATCTCCATTAGCGTGTTGTAATCCTTTATTCATAGCATCATAGATGCCTTTATCCGGTTCTGAAATCCAAAACGAAATTTTGTCTTTGTATTGCTTTAATAGATTGACAGTATTATCTGTACTTTTCCCGTCAATTACAATATATTCAAATTGGACATTTTTTTGATTTACGACGGATAAAATTGTTTCTTCTAAAGTCGTCTCTGCGTTATAAGTTGTGGTTACAACTGAAAAGATTATATTCTTCATAGAAAATATGTTTTAAGGATATTTTCAAATCATGATGTTATTGTAGAGTAATTAGCTCTTATAATTTTGCATGGGTTTCCTGCTGCAATAGAATCAGGTGGAATATCATGAGTAACTACACTCCCACTGCCAATAATACTTCGTGCTCCAATAGTGACGCCTTTTAGTATGATACATCTTGTTCCTATCAAAACGTCATCTTCTATAAAAGTAATCCACAATACAAGACAGCGTTTAAAACAATGTACACATTACCATTTGAATAAATTACACAACTTTGCAAACTATTTCTTTAAAGAATCTCCTATAACGCTCTTTTATATTTTTAGGACCACAGATTTCGGGAAACGTTGCCTTTTTATTTCTAGTTTTAAAAAGATTCAATAATTCATCCGAAGTATGGAATGAGGGTATATTTAAATCTTTGAATTTGTCATTAGGAGTTAATGATGAATAATGATACACTTCACCACCCCAATATAATATTTCGAATAAAACAGTAGAGTTTGAAATGATACAAAAGGAAATTTCATTAAAAAACTCTATTAGAGATGTTGCCTTTTCACAAGTTTTTCCATGATTATTATTAATCCTGTTCGCATATTCGTTTCCTTTAAAATTGGGATGATAACGAACAATAAAGCCATAATTCATTTTTTCTGCAAATATATTTGCTATATCAATCATTATAGAGTTATTCTCTTTTTCGTATTCTCCGTCTAAAATTATCCCAAATACTTTTTTAGAACCAAACTCCATTGATTGTGAATTAAGGCATTTTGCGATACCTAATACTTTTATTTTATTTTCATCTAGTCCGGCTTTAATTGCCTCATTTTTTGTGAATTGATTCCATACTAAAAAATAATCACTTATAAAATTTTTAAATTCTAAACCTGCAAAATCAATATTATTCTCTATCTCTTTTCTAGGTGCCAACATAACTCCATGTTGTAATGTTGCGGTTTTAATTCCATTCAATTTAAATAATTGAGAAAAATAATTATCTATAGGATAAGCATCATATAATACAACAAGTAATTGATACTTGTTTATATTAACCAGATGTTCTAACTCGTCTTGTTTATCTTTGATTTCAAGTAATATTCGTAAAGTTAAAATAGTTTGCTTAAATAAATATTTTTGTTTCAATAAAACTATTCCCCATGTAAAACATAACAAAGACATTTTGTAAAATCGTTTTAAAGAAAATATTTTGATTATATTCCATTTAATAAAATCATATTGCTTATTTTCAATCGTATCAGCAACATCAAGAAACAATTTCATTATATCTTTTCTATCCCTCACAGGATTGTATAAGAATAATATTTTGTTATCTTGCCTAGAATGGATTTCAATTGTATGATATTTGTAAATTAGATGTAATATTAACCCACTTAAAGACCTCAATAATTTATAAAAACGTTCCCATTTACTTCGCGTTTTATTCTCTATTTCTTCAATAGAGAGTTTCCAGTCGAAAACTTTGGTAAAATCGCAAAAATACAATCCTTTAAAATGCATCATATTTTAATTATAGAATGTGGTTAATAAATTCTCTTACACACCCATCTCCTCCTTTTCTTGTCATTATATGGATATCAGGAATCGCTTTCACTTCCTCGTAAGCATCAGCAGGACATGCCTTTACACCTACAGCTTCAAGCAATTCCATACAATTAATATCATCACCGATATAGGCAACTTCATCCAATGTGATGCCAAGTTGTTCGCATATTTCTTTTGTGACTGCCAATTTTCCGCCGTCTCGTTTTCCTTGATAGAGGAAATCCACTTTCAGCTTCTTGGCGCGGTTCTCTACAATCTTGGTGTTTTCTGAAGTAATGATACCGGTCTTTATGCCGACCTCACGCAATAGCTGGAAGCCCATGCCGTCACGGGTGTTAAACTTCTTCAGCTCATCACCATTTTCTGAATAATACATGCCACCATCAGTCAGCGTGCCATCCACGTCACACAAGAAAAGCCTGATCTTGACCTCTTTGCGTTTGGACAAGACATGCTTGCGCATCAGGTTCTCCAATACCACCCAGTCATTCGGCTCGTCAATCTCCGTTGCGGTATATTCCGGCATCTCGTAAATGCCGATATGTCCACTGAGACGGTTGCCCGATTCAAGAATATTCCTTACCTTATTTATATAGAAAGCTCCGTTCTCCATCAACATCCCTGAAAAGTTTTGCCTGCGAGGACGATTTCTGTAGTCGTAATTCATACTTGTACCATCTTCATTCCAGAAGAAACGGTAATTACGTACACAAGTCAAAATAGAATCATATTCTCCTTTACCATACACAGTAAGAGCTTCCGTAAAATGTACCGTTTCCGTCAAAGGCGATGTAGCCTGCACCAACATGAAGATGTCATCACTGGGAAGTTGAGCGTAGTGGATATACTCCAGCATAACGCTTTCTGTACTTGCCGTGTCACAGGCGTTCTCCGCAGAGCGTCGGTACACCTTGGTTTTTTTGTAAGACTGAGATGTCACTACGCGCTCTATCTTGTCAGAGTCTGTGGCGACGATTACCTCGTCCACCTCGGGACAATCCTCCAAAGCTTCGATGTTCCAGCAAACTAACGGCTTGCCGCAAAAAGGTTTGATGTTTTTAAGAGGGATGGACTTACTGCCACCCCTTACGGGTATGAATGCTATTGTTTTCATAAAAGCATTGTATTACTTTCTTGTTTTACAATAATATTGTTTCGATTTCTCTCGATTTGTCCTGCCATGTAATAAAAAAACACTCCAAAATAAACGGTCGCATATCTTGTCATATTGGATGAAATAAAACTGCCAAACAAGAAACATGCTATCAAATATGCGAGCATATCAGCATGGGAAAATTTGACTTTGATTGCGATTACTATGTTTTTCAAATAACTAATTATTAAAAAAACAAAAAGTGATAAACCCAAAATGCCGAAATTATACAATATGTCTATGAAATCATTATGGGCTCCTATTGCATTCCAAAGGAATCTATATGTTAGTTTATGGGAAGCTTCGTAGCCATTACCGAAAATTATAGTCAATGCATCTTGATTACTTACATCATTTAGAATCAAGTCCCATATTTCTTCTCGTCCATTGGATATGTCGTCTCTTTCGCTCCAACGTCCTAGCCAGTCTGACAAAAAAGTATCAAAATAGATATCAATAATATAGTAGCCAATAAATGCAACCAATGATAATGACAGGATTGCCTTCACGTTGATTCTTCCATTAATAAGCAAAGAAATTATTAATCCGACAAACATCGTTACCAAGGGACCACGTTTGGTTGAAAGCATCATGACAATGGCAAACAAAAGTATAATCGATATACGTAAAGGCTTGTTCAATATAAATAAAACAGAAGACATCCATAACAATAAGTAAGGAACGGTTTGATATAGAAAGGTACCAATTTCACTACCTATAGATAAACTTGCCACACCTCCATAAGACAACATTATGAAAAAGGAATACAATAAGGCAACAATGGTAATACCCGCGATAATCTTTTTAGTCAAATCCATCATTATCTTATTATCCTTATATCCCATAATCCAAAATGATATTCCCGTAGTAATGAATACATGATAGAACAAAGGTTCGTAAGGATTATATATTTCACTTAAAGGAGGGGTCAGAATTTGGTAGACCAATACTAATATAACATATAAAAGACTGCATTTTATTATACCCGTTTTGTCTAGTTTAAGCAATTTCCAGTTAGAAAGTATAAAAATAAAATTGAAAGCACTTAGTAAATAACATCCTAAGCGTACACCTCCAACTTGTAGAATCTGCATTAACCCCAACAAATAAATACAAGGCAAAATATATTTAGATATAATGTTCAGCATGACCAAGAAAAGTCTATTTATTTAATAAATCGATTAGATACTTGAGAAAAGACATACCCTCCCAAAAAGCAGCACACGAAAGTCAGTATTGTGAATGCATCTTTATTTGTAATAAAATGCGGAAATATGGCAAACCAAAGTATCTGGAATAAGAATACGTGATAAGTAAGCCTTCCAAGGAAAAGGATTTTACTATATTGCATATTTTTTAAAAGATACATGCTTAAGGCCACAAGCATGGCTGGATAGAATGCGGCAAAGCCGTTCTCTCCCGTACTCCATCCTGCATTCTCGAAGAACAAGTAGGGAATATCCAAAGACGAATAATTTCGTAAATACAAGTAAATGGCAGATAGCACTGCAAACCACCACATCCTTTTAATAAACCAAAAAGGTGATTTTTCTTTTATAATCATCCCTAATCTAAAGCAAAGAGCATAACGCAATGGACATGATGAGTAAATAGTTTTCCCACATGAGTTTGATGCTTCATAAATCACATCAAACATATACCCTAAAACGAACAACAAACTGAGAAAAATCCCTATAGACATACGTTCCTTCATGCGATATATCAGTGGAGATACCAATACGAATAGGAAATAAAGCAATATCCAATATGTTCCCGGACCGGCGAAAGGCAACAAGCCTATAGGAAGATAATGTATAGAGAATGGTTTGTGTAGAATAATGGCAATGATCAATGAAACGATGTAAAGCATGAAATAACTCAGATAGGACTTGCCGAGCGAATGCCAATTTATCGTCTCTCTACAATTATATCCCATAAGCACCATGAATATCGGTACGGCTTGTGCATACCAAAACACACCTCCATAAGTTGTTTTTCCAATCATATGTATGATAAGGACACCGCAAATGGCAAATAGCTTTAATAAATCTAACGAAGCGATTCGATGTTGTAATCTTGACATGTTCATTTCATCTATTTCCAATTCCCTAATAAATAATGTCGAGTTATTTTATATTTGGACAATAATAAAACGGTGATGTAGCTTATCAAAAGAATACAAACAGAAATAATTGGCACAAATATCCAATCATAGAGGTATTCATTCAAGCCCAATTCTTTTCTACCATAAAATTGAAATACTATGGTTTGGACAATGTATATTCCTAATGTATGTTGTCCTAAATTGCCAAACAAATAGAATTTTTTCAGAAAATAGACTGAAGATATTATCAACAAAATTCCAGCACAGCCTGCCATTAACCTTAAAGCCGCCCGCAATACGTCCATCGGCTGTGAATTATACATATAGCATTCATAGTCCCAATAATGAAATGAAATGCCAAGAAATATAACCGAACAAAGGAAAGATACCCGTTTGTGTTTTAACACCCATCTCTCAGCACAAGAATTGCGAAAGAGATGTCCAAAAATGAAAAACAAATAAAGGTACTGTGCATTAAATAATATTCCAGATTTATAATACCCGATAATTTGTAGCATTAGGAACAAAACAACGAATGCTAATATTTTACCCTCCCAATTGTTAATTTTTTGTTTATTGCAAATAAATACAACGAAGTATGTACATATCGAGCAAATAAACAGACATTTGAGAAACCACAAATCCCCTTTTAATAAGGGAAAAAACTGATGTATATCAAATATTCCTTTATTACAACAGTCTGCAATAAAGATGAAAGGGGTTGCAATAATAGCAGGAATAATCAGAGTCTTTACTTTATTTTCAACATAATTTCTCGGATTTCTGTTGGCATTAAAGAAATATCCAGATACGAAAATAAATAAAGGCATATGAAACATATAAATGAACATATATATAGGATTTTCCCACCAACTTGTTTGTCCAATATCAATGTGGGATATTGTATGTCCATATATGACTAAAAATATAGCTATCCCTTTTATATAATCGTACTGAATATTTCTTTTGGTGGTTGTTACCATTTCACTTGATGTTTTTTCAGTTTATCTCTCTGCACTTTCTCTATATCGAGAATATCCTCTTTCTTATAAGTCAACGCTTTTGCCACGGCACGGCAGTCGCGAGCTAACTTACGCACACCGTCCGGTTCCAAAGATGCCGCATGATCTGTACCTTTCCATGTACGGTCAAGCGTATAGTGACGCTCTATCCATTCAGCACCTAAAGCTACGGCAGCACTGTCTACAGCTATCCCCAAGTGATGACCGGAAAAGCCTATGGCTTTTACCCTATCTGCATACAATTCACGCAAACGAGTGATTTCAAGCAAGCAAATGTCCTCGAAAGGCACGGGGTAACCCGATGTGCAATCATATATTACCAAATCCTTGTTACGGCCTTTGGATTCAAATAATCGGATAATCTGTTCTTCCTCGTCATGGGTCGTCATGCCGAAAGATAAATGGATTTCACCGCCGAAGTTATCGCACAGGTATTCTAACAAGCCTTTGTTCAAGTTGCAGGCGGAAGGCACTTTTATCAGATTGGGATGCAGCGTGCAGATTTCCTTTGCCGAAGTAATGTCCCATACCGAAGTGGAATATTCCACGCCGAACTCGTTACACCATTCCTGCAACTGGCGGTGCTGGTCAAGGTTGAATTCCAGAAATTCCCGGTGCTCACCGTATGTCTTTCCGTATGAATTTTCTGGATGAGGATGCGGGGCATTGTATTCTTCCGGTGTCAACAGTTCCTTGACACAACGTTTTTGAAACTTGACAACATCCACCTTGCAGTAGGTGGCAGCCGTCATAATCATCTCTTTTGCGATTGCCATGTCACCCTTGTGGTTGCAACCGATTTCTGCAATGATTTTTGGAGCTTTCATTTGTTTTTGATTATAGATTTTATATAATTCATGTTCTGTTGGGTAATATTCCACAACTTGCGTTGTTCGTCTTTGAGGATAGGAATCAATATTTCTGTAGATTCATACAGTTTTTTCGCTTTTTCAAGCAATTCTGCTTCAAAAGACGGATTCAATACATCTACTCCCCATTCTGGATGATGTATGTCATCTAAGAACCATTGCATTTTATCATGGGAAATAATAGAAAGGATGGGGGTGTTGCATCCAAAAGGAATCATTTGTGCGTGTCCACGCATACCTATCACCAATCTTGGCTTAGAGTATGCCGAAAGCATCTGCTCTGTTCTTTTAAATTCTATATATTCATAATTGATAGACAGTGCATCTAAGTAGGGACAAATCTTTCCGTCCGTATTTGCATGAGCATAAATTTTAATTTTTGCAAATTTCGATAGCTTACTTATTACTCTTGCTATACCTTTTAGAGTTTCGTCACCGGATATTCTCAGTTGCTGGCGGTCGAAAGCGCAATTCAAAGCAATAAAATCGTCTTTCTTTTCATATTGGTGCAATCGAGGATACAACAAAGAAGTCAGTGTAGTCATGCAAGGCTGGAAAACCAATTTGTTTTTTGATGCTTCTGTCTTCAGATATCTTTTTAAATTCTCAATGCTTCCGTGGTTTCGAAGTCCGATAAATTTTGCCTTTTCAACAAATTTATTTATATGTTCTTGAAAAACAGGTTCAAAATCATCTTGTCCTCTAAATCTGTTATATCCTATAGCAAAAGCGATTAAAGGAGATTCTATTTTATCTAACATTTCCAAACTGCAACTCCATTGCCAGCCGGATAAATCATTTGGGTTTGTATCTTTCAAAAACAATCCGCCACCTCCAATTACGACTAAATCAGATTGATTGTAAACTGATATGTCCTTATCTGTCACTTCTTTGTATACAGACCTATTAATCCATTTCTTTACTCCAATTTGTGAATTAAAGAGATTCCTCAATGCAATAGGTAGATAGGTATCTCCCATATTACCATTCCCATACGCTGATATATGGGTTACAATTAAACCAAAATCAGAAACGAAGGGATATTCTGAAATACATGGCACTCTGTTGCCAATAACCAATTTATAGATTTTTCTTAAAATCCTTTTGATAATTCTCATTTGATACGTAGTTTTAATTGTTTTAAAATGAATGATTTTTCAAGACGTGTGAATCCTGTCGTAAAAATTAGAATACTGGATAAACTCATCTGGACGGCTATGGTTACAATAATGTTCATTGTTGAAATAACAGGCATTAGAATATAAAACAGTAGCATAAGAAAGATAAGTGGAATGCTTATCTTTATGATAACGTCCTTCATATAATCATTTATGGATAAACCTATAATGTTTTTACAGATATATAATCGTGGAAACATTGACAAGAGGATTATTGCCAAATTTATCCATAATGTAGTTTCAGGATTATAATCCATACGAAGGAATATATAAGATATAGGAATATTTAAAAGGAAAAGTATGGATACCGTCAATTGGTATATTTTTATTTTTCCGGAAGCCTGTAACATATTGGCTAAAGGTACGGATAACACTTCAATCAATGATGACAGCATTATTATTCTTAAAAAAACAACTGTATGTTCAGGTACATCTTTTAGCCAAATGGACAGGATTTCTTCCGTATTCAGCATAATGGGAATCGTGATGACCAACATCAAATAGAAAGCATACCTTGAACTTTGATAGCCCAAGTCCAACATTCCTTTCGTATCTCCTCCGGCATATAACTTTACCAGTTGCGGGCGGACAGCCGTATAAAAATTGTTCGTGAAATTGGTAATGGCATTGTTTACTTGAAGTGCGATGCCATACGCCGCATTCAATACAGGATTGAAGAACAGGTTTATTAGGATGTTCAGCCCTTGCCCTCGTAAAATATTGGCCAATGCTCCAATCATGTTCCATCCTGCGAACGAAAGCATATTTCGGAACAGGTTGTGATCTTTGTAATGGCTGTATCGGCAAAAATCAAAATACCGGCGGCAATACCATACATAATAAAGTTGGACAGAAGCTATGACGATGAACATCAATATGGCATACACTTTCAGATGATCCATTACGATATAGGGTAATAGCCAAGCGATTGCCAACTTTAGTCCAGCATCGACAATACTTGAATAGGCAAATACATTCATGCGTTCCATCGCTATAATGGAAGCGTTATATGGGATGCATAGCAATGTGATAATAAACGATAATATGGAACTTTGATAAACAAAATTTGCTGCCGTCAAACGTCCTACAGGAATAGTCAATTGATTATTGACAAACCACAATCCTACAGTCTCGGATAATAATAGGATGAGGCCAACCAGTAACAGGTAAGTGTACATGGAAACGGAAAACACTTTCATAAGAGAACCATTTTCCTGCTTTCCCATCTCAAATGACAGAAACCGTTGTGTGGCAGAGGCCATAGTGCCGCTCAGGAAACTGAACAAGGACACGATTCCACCAATCACATTATAAATTCCATAGTCTTCCGCTCCCAGCACGTCCAGTATCACCCGTACCGTGTAAAGAGACACAGCCATCGTGATAAGCTGGCGAAGATAAAGGAAGAGTGTGTTCTTGGCTATGCGCTTGTTGTTGACTAAATAATCTGTCATACAAATTATTTTGTAGTCCACCAAAGATTCGAATTCTGACCTGCATCTTTTAGATAAGGATATGACATTATCCCTATCCAGAGGATGCTGCACTGACCATTATACGAGTGAACTGTATATTATTTCACAATCTGCAACCGATGGCACTATGTTCCATGTCATATTGGCACAATGTTTGATATATCCTAACATTCTTTCTTTCGTCCTTACCTTTGCCTTTTGTTTGACGTTTGCAAAGCAAGCATTGCTCAATACTTCTGGAGAGTTCCAGCGTATTGCGCTTTCAAGCGAGCATACAATCATATCTGCTATATTTTTGATATTGGCTGTACAAAGGGTAAAATCATCAAATGTCAGATTTTCTATCTTATTAGGGGCTGACAGAGTTGGGTAAAAAGCATGTATGGCATTTATATCAAGAGCATTGTATGCATCTTCTATTTTAGTGGAATCGATTGAAGCATGTGCCACTGCATTACGCAATGTCCGGTAATAATCAAACAAGTCTTTTTGAAAAACTGTCAGATCAACAGTTATATGTAAATCCGCATTTATATGATTGATAAGCCTATTCAACTCCGTATTAGGCATGCCTGCCGGAGCTTTTTTCCCAATATCAAACATGGGATGTCCCATGCCTTTTATGTCTTCTTGCAAGTCTTCTACAAATGATTCAAGAAAAGCACGAGGGATAATCAGGTGCCGAAGAATGATTTTCTGTTTGTAGTTTTCTATGTCTATATTATGCAAATTCATTCCCAGTTCAGTTGCGGTAGCCTTGACATATTGATTATAGGTCATTTCTGTTGCATTATACCCTTGTTCAAGATGCCTTAAAGCAACTTCAATATATTGTGTGAAAGCATCCATTTCACCTAATAGCTTCTTAAGTTTCTTCACGGATGGAAGGGTGAACGATGTTCCTCTAATCGATTTGTTGTGCATGGCTATAACATTGTAACGTTATATGGAAATGTCCTTGCATATTATTGACATTGAAACTTCTCCCACACATCCAATGCATACGGCACACCATAATTTTCGTATGCCTCCGTATGCTTCGATTTCTCCAATCCGTCTTTCAATCGCTGCAACTCTTTCGCTGGAAAATTCCTACTCTTAATAGAACTGATGATTGCCTCCATCATGTCTTGGCAAACATAGTCGGGACTGTACATGTCATCGAAATAGTTGTAATGCTCGTCTTCCACAAAGTGGTAAGTAAGGCTTTCGAGCACTTCGATTAGAACAGTTACGGCTTCGGCATACTTGCCTTGGCTTAACGATTCACGAACTGCTTTCTGATAGGGGGCAAGCAGGTTTGCAATGGTATCGCAATCCTCATCGATATTCCGCTTGTTGAAAACGGTTTCGATTTCAGCTTTCAACGGAGTCAGTTCGATGTCAGTACGTGATTTGTCTTTCATACGCTGACGGATATAGCTCATTTTAAGTTTGTGAGTTTATGAGTTTGTGAGTTGACATCCTGCCCTTGTTTTTATGAAGATACCTTCATTAGAAGGTAGACCTCACTCTTGTAACGGATGAAAAGCCTTTCAAAATCTTCACTGCTGTACATATCATTATAATTTTAATGTTTACAGTGCGAAGGCAGGCACATCTATCTGAACGGGCAATACGTCAGTTTTGGACGCTTACATTATTATCCCCATATTCAGCTAGAAATTCGACAGGAGTGTATATTTTTAATAAAGTAGGCGAGACATGTTGAAAATCATGTATGTTCAATGTTAACAGGACATCGCAACCGGATGATAAGGCAGCCTGATATTGATAACTGTCCTCAATATCGTTAAAATGAATATCGTTTATACCAGCTTTCCAGCTTATTCCGCTTTCAATGTGATATTCCAGAAGCAAGCCATTCAAGATACGCCTTAATTCAGATATACGTTCGTCTTTTTCAAGTCCATCTTTTTTCAGATAATTTTCTATGAGGTAAGTCAACGTATAAAAAGAACCGCATGACAAGACTTTCTCTACATCCATCCTGCTCAAATAATGGAATATTCGCCTTATCGTTTCAGCTTCTTTGCGTTTGAAGAGATATTCTATAATGATGTTAGTATCACAAAACACTTTCATAGCTGATACTTGTCTTTTAAGTATTCATCCCTCATTTCTTTGTAAGACAAACCATCGTCATGGTTCAGTATACCGTAGAGCTCGTCTAATGAATACGGTTTGTCAACATGACCGGACAATATCTCTTCTTTCTTCTGCCTGTCTATATCCTTGGACAAAAGGCGTTGCAACTTGATTTTTACGTCAAGGCTTTGTGAACGAATAATATCAAACAGTTTATCCGCCATTTTGTCGTTTGGTTCAATAGTTACAGTTGCTGCCATAAGTGAAAAAATATAACTCTACAAGGCAAATATAGCCGTTTCTATTTTATTAAGCAAATGTCTGAATGAAAAATTTTGGCAAAATGAAGACATTCGTATTACATTCGTATTACTTTTTTAAGGATATATACTGCATCGGCGGTTGCAGTATATATTCATCAGCAGTTGCAGTATATATTCAACTGCCGATGCAGTATATATTCATTTTTCGGGTGTACTATCCTGTATGTTCTGTTCTGCCTGCTGCGCGTTCGGGGCGATGAGGTTCTGGCCGCCGTTGATGATGCAGACAAACTGGGGGTCTTCCCGTTCGTGGAGCTTGTCTATCTCATCGTGGTACTCCTTGGGCATTATCCAGCGGAGAAGGCACTTCACGTGCGAGAGGTCGGCGTTGCGGTTTTCATTCAGGTATTCCTGAGCGGCGGCTATCTGCCTGAGGTAAGGTATCTCAAAAAAGGGAGTTACAGGCAGTTATCGCCCGCCAGTGCGGGCTGGGAGTTAGATGCCAATACCTTTTGCACCGCTTTCAGAAGCAAGGCTATTTTCTATAGGATGTCGCTTATCCTTATCCTTTTCACCATGTTCTGCCACGAATGCCTTGCGACAGTGAGGTTCAGCGGATAACCAAGCTCCATCGTCTCGCCCAATTTCTTCAGGCTGTAATTGATGCGGTGCAGGATGCCATCATACTGTCTCCATTGCTCGCGCGGAGATTTTGCCGTGATGACAGGGAAAAGCCGTGTCGTCCCTTCCTGTTTGTAGCGGTCCGCAATCTCCTGCAGAGCCTGCTCCCACGGAATGGAAATCTCCTTGCCGGTGATGTGTTGGCAGTAAGTAAGCTGTCCGTTCTTGATATTCTTTCTCGTCAACCGGAAAATGTCATCGCTCCTCATGCCCTTGGTATAAACTGTGAACAGGAAAATGTCACGGGCGAATACTACCTGCTGTGACTCGCCGCTCAAGTCCAAATCACGCAGGCGTTTCACCTCATCAAGCGTCAACCCGTTCCTGTCTTTCTTGACGCGGTAGCTCACGTCCATGCCTTCAAAGGGGTTGCTGTCGGCAGCAAGGCCGTCATCAACGGCAAGACGGTACACCCGCTTCAAATTCCGGATATAGAGGGAAATGGTATTGCGCCCCAGCTCCTGATTCTTCAGCCACGTGTGGTAGTTGCGTATCAACAGGGCGTCAAAGTCCTTGAAAGGCACTTCGTTTTTTCCCAGATAGGCGATGAACCTCCTGAGATACATTTTCAACTTATTGGCGGCGTCATACCGTCCCTCATCCCTCAGTTTCTCAACGCGGGAGTTGGCGTAGGCGATGAAACCGAAACCTTCCAGTTCCTCTCCAGCCCCTCTCCAACTATCCCCAGGAGGAGAGAGGGTTATGATTGCCGTCTGCATGTTCTTTTTTCTGTTGTTATCCACTTTTATTTCAATTTTACCTTGTCTGTCAGCCGCCAAAATAGATTACCCTGCCATTCGGCCTGCCTCCCAAGAAATCAAAGATGTTCGGCTCGTCAAAATAGATGCCCATGTCGGCGTAATAGGCTTCCTCTGGGTCTTCAGGCACGGTGTAGAGGTCTTCATAAAGACTGATCCGCTTGCCAAAGGTGGTGGTGAAATAAGTGAACTTGGCTGCATCCTGTTCTTTCTTCACGATATCGTTCCAATTGGCTTCACCGTTCCATATCGGCAGGGCTTCCTCGTTGAGCCATACGGCAGAACCGCTTATGTATGTTTTGTTATTATAGGTAACAAGCTGGACGGCAAGATAATGGCTGGGCACGTCTTTGGGAACGGGTGTCGGGAAAATTACATTCTGGAACACACGACCGTCCCTATGGCGCAAGGTAAGCACATTTTCATTGTTTCGTCCTATGACCGTATAAGTGTCCAACTGTTCGGCATGGATGGCATCAAGTGTTTCTGCCGCTTCCATCAGCAAAGCCTTTTCCTCCGCTTCCACAAAAGAAGTTTCATAACGGAACTGTTTGGCAATGGTAACCGCCAAAGAATCACCGCGCTTGTCACACCAGTTGAAGGCAAGGTCTGCCCACAGCATTTGCCGGGCGGTCTGCCAGTCTCCCGTAAGCCTGCGGAACATCATTTCCCTGAAACGCAAGTCTGGGAAGATGCGCCACATCACTTGGTCTTCCTGTGGAAACCATGTCAGCATTTCGCCCAAACGGGAGAAATCGCCTGACAGTACACATGCCGTCATCCACCCACGAAGGGCACTGCAAGGAGCTTTTGTCACGGCTTCAGATACGAACCTGTCCACTTGGGAGGTGGCTTCCGCGCTCATGTCCAAACTCTCGCACCAGCTGGACACCACATTGCCCACGCTGCGGTACCTGTACTCGTAAACGCCGTCAAGCCCGATAGAAACGGTGTTCTCCGTATAGAGCAGCAAGAAAAGAATAAGCTGCTCGTCGAATGCCGCCGCTTCTTGTTCTACCAAACGGTGCAGCCTGACGTAGATTTCATAAAAGAAAGCCACATCGCCGTCAACGTTCATGGACGGATGGTGAAGGCGTTTCCATTCGGAGGAGAATTGGACAAATGTAAACATTTTATTTTAGGTAACAAGTTGACCAGTTGACGAGTTAACGAGGTTTTAGATGCCATTAATGAAACTATTCAGAACCTTGTTGCCTTGTCAACTGATACCTTGTCAACTTCAATTGTGCAACCACACCGTCCGCAGATACCTGCGCCATACGGCAAGATGGTTGGTGGTATTGATTTCCTTGCAGATGCGGACACAGGTTTTTATCAATTGGTCCTTTGCCGCCTCTTTTTCTTGCGCTGACGACCGGATGGCAAATACGTTCAGCAACTCTTCGCCGACCTTGAAATTCGGTACTGCTTTTACGGCTGAATCAGGTTCCGTCAATACCTTATATAAAGTAGGCGCGTAATTACGGAAAGACTCGATGAGCTTTTCCGTTTCTGTAAGGGTAACCTCGTTACGGACTTTCTGCACCTTACCGGAAACCAACTTCTCGTTGGCTTTTCCTGCCGTGAGGAAATACTCGCGGAGAAAATCGTCCCAGTTGGCGAAGAAAACGAGGTTTCCCATCTCTTCCCTCATGCCGATATGGGCATAATACGCAGTGTTGGTTTTTCCGTCCTCCTGTCGGCTGGGGTAATAAACCTCTTCGGTGATGTCCACCTTGCGGATGATTTCCGCAAAATCCTTATGTTGCAACTCTACCTCATTCTTGTCTTCTTCCATCTCTATTCCGGATGTGGGCGTAAGGAACGGGCGGAAGGTAATCCGCGGCCAGTTTTCCTTCACATATCCGGGCGTGTCATGCTCGTAGCGGGCAAGGTTTATCAGGAGTTCGGCTTCTTTGGTGGTCAGTTTGGCAAGACGGTCAGCCAAAGCCTTTTCTTCTTGTTTCTGAAGATACTTGCAAAGAGCCTCCAACGACAGGTCGGCGGCAAGATGCTCCATCAGCTCATACAGCATGGGCTGTGTGCGTTCTCTGTAGCCACAGCCTTGCAGAATGCCGACAAGCAGGTCAACAGCCCGCCCTTTCTCCGTACCGATGGACAATCGGTCACCCTCGGCATTGTGAAGGCGGATGACATGGAGGTCAGAAGCATTTGGGTAGGTGACGGTCAGCCAACTGCCCGGCATTATGCCCTGAACACGGAACACCAGTCCTTTTTTCTTGTGGAAGCGGCAGATGTATCCTTCACACCCGGCAAGCGGGCCATCAACCACACGGACTATCTCGTTCGGCTCGTCCATTTTCGCATTGAACGCATAATCCGTATAAGAACGCTCCAACACTATCACCTTGTCGGCATAGTTCTCGTTGTAGTCGCGGAAAGCACGAATTTGGGATTCGGGTATGATGCAAGCGACAGCTTTCTCGTCCGGCGTGCGCTTTCGGTTGTACCAAATATAAGCACCGGAATCGTTGTCACGGAGAAACTCAGCCAACGCGCCTTGGGTGGCAAGCACAAACACATAGCCGTCGAAAAAGGGCTGCCGCTGCTCGTTGTCACCACGGCGCACATAGACCTTGGTATGCGTAGGACAATAGACTTCCAATATATTCCGTATCTTGCCCTTTTCGCGCTCGATGAGTGCACACAGTTCCGTTTCATGTCCGGGTTTGGTGCAAACAAGAAACCAATGGTAATCGACTGTGTTGAGTTTGTCGGACAACATGATGGATTTACGATTTGCAAAGTACTATTTACGGTGGTTTATCCCATTTACAACACACCAAATCGTAAATTATAAATAGACGAATTGTAAATGAACAAGGCGTTCCTTACGCTACCCCCATGACAATCGCATGATGGCTGACTGATACCTCTCCGAATTTGAATCACCACGCTTTGCAAACATTTTTAGGACGTTCTTAGGCGTTGTTTACAGTATTCTTTAGGTTTAGCGGCAGCATTCCGGAGTAAAAACTCAGCAACAATGGCCTGCCGTTGTTATGTGACGAGAAGAACAAAGCGCAATGCGCTTTAACATTTTTGTTCCCATATCACAAATCTTTAGTTTTCAATCAATTAAGTATCTTATAGTTCGCCGCTTTACCATAGTTTTATATTATGAAACGGCAGGTTTTTATAATACACTGATATTCAGCGGATATCAAGCCTTGGTTTTCTTAATTAGTCGAACAAATGCAGCTTTTGGAAAATTTTAATCACTAATCTTGAAAAAAATTAGGCCGTAAATTCCTTAGTATTAAATCTTTTTATTACATTTGCAACGTGTTTTGCCGCTTCATAATATACAGTGGCAGGTTTTGTCGAACAGATTCCAGTCGTTTTATTTGCGAAAAATCTTGCCAATCAGTTGACGGTTGGCTTTCACAACACCCTCCGTGTCAATGGACGAAAGGTAGATTTGCGTGGTTTTTAAACTTTCATGCCCCAAACCCTTACTAACGATGGACAGGCTGACTCCCATGTCCCGCATCGTGCTTGCCCAGCAATGCCTTCCTACATACGTTGTGAGCGGAACCTGCAGCCCCACCATGTCGCCGATTCTCTTCAGCAGACGGTTCACCTTATGTTCCATCCGCTCATATTGCCGGCGTTCCGTGCCGTCCTGCTTGGTGATGATGGGCAGCAGATAAGGACTACCGACAGTCAGGTGGGCGTAGGTGTCCACAATCTCCTGCATGACCGGTTCCCATCCGATGGAAATGCTCTGCCCTGTCTTCTTGCGGCTGTATTGCAGCAGCCCGTTCTTGATGTCATTCTTCTTCAGATACGCCATGTCTACGAACGAGATGCCTTGCAGGTAGATGCAGAGCATGAATAGGTCACGGGCAAAGGAAAGGTCGGAACCGTCCGGCAAGTTGAGCCTTCTGATGGTCCGTATGGTATCTAACGGGAGGGCGCGTTTCACGGTAGAGGCAAAGCCCGTGAAGACATGGCGGAAGATGTCCTTGTCGGTTGCCAGCCCCTTTTCCACCGCCTTGCGGTAAAGGGTGCGCAAGGTGCGCAGGTAGCACGATGATGAATTTCGCTTCACGCCCTGTTCTTTCAGCCATGCCTCATATTGGTTCATCAGTTCCGCGTCCAATGCGTCTATGGCGATGTCCTCGCCGTTACGGTAACGAGAGAAGCTCGCCAAGGCATCACGATAGGTCTTGGCTGTACCCAGCCTGCCGATGCGGAGCTTTTTCGCCACCATGCCGTGGATAAAGCCGAACCACGTTGGGCAAGGCGGGAGCAGCCGAAAGGCCGATGCAATGTCGTCCGCCGTATATTCCACCATTGCCTGCTCCTTTTCCGTAATCAATGAAGTGATTTGTTTGCAGTCCCACCGTACCTTGGAGGCAATCAGTTGCAGTTCCGCCTGCCGTTCCGGCGTGCCGGTGATGCGGATGAACGAAGTCCGCCCGTCCCATTCCTCTGGTGTGATATGATAATCGGTATAAATAGCTCTCGTGCTTCTGCGGTGTGTCACTTGGAAATACATAGTGCCAGGCTTGCCTTCAGCGGTAGAAGGGCGGAATTTTAGTTTGAATGTTGCCATGATGTCTGATTTTAAATTTGTAGTCCAAATGAAAATATACAGAAGCGGTCGTTATTTAGCATTTTGTCCTGAATAGTTTGTCTGTGTAATGCCGGGCATTATTCGGTTGCCTATTTCCTTCTTTCCAGTTTCAAGGCTCGAACAGCAAGGCTAACTCGACCCTCCTGCGCCGCTCAATGCCGGGAATGACCTTTCCTTTCCATTTTCGGAAAGACACGTATTCTTTGAAAATATCCCGGTCTCCACGTTCTAATTTGCATCTGTATGAAATATGTGGAAACGCGGGATTTTGAAAAAGTGGATGAGGTGAAGCGCGACGTATTGGCTCTTTACCGCAATGACATCCGCAAATATGCTGACAATCAAGAAACGAAAGTCGCCGCCATTTTTGAAGAGATTCCGAGGCAATTGCAGAAGCATGAAAAGAAATTTGTCTTGTCCGCATTGCATAGTGAAGCCCGTATGCGTGATTCTTGGTTAGTTTAACTGATAATGCAGAGATAACAAAACCATCTGAAAGTTCCAAGAAACGGCTAACAAAAAAGTAACATAAAAAACAAAACACCTACGGCGTAATGAAAGCCAACCGGAAAATGATTGACAAGATTTGGGGAAAATAAAAGCCTGTTCCGAATTTATCATGTGAACCATCAAGCCAAGAAAAACTTTTGTAGAAATTCAAAACAGTTTCTAAATTTTTTTCTTATCTTTGCAACGAAATCACCGCTTCATACATACAAACCATAGTGAAGCGGCAAGATTGGATCAAGTTAACAAACTGAATATTAAAACCTTGTGATATGGAAGCAATATACTTGAAGCACATGATGCTTTATTCTTCTTGTCACATAAAAACGGTAGACCATTGCTGCTGAGTTTCGTCCAGAATCCTACCGCTACACCTGGAAAAAGGTACTTCAGAACTTTCATGCAATTGTCATGAAGGGAACATGGGAAATACATTTAAATGAAGCATACAAATGATCGACAAACTCAATCATTTGGATTACTGCTGGTACGTTGTGCGCACCCGGCCTCGTCAGGAAAAAAAGTTTGTAAAACTTTTAGAACAATACAAGGCGAAGTCTAAAAACATTCTCGAAGTCTATGCACCTACCCATACCACAGTCACAGTCCGTGGTGACAATGGCGACAAGCAGGCACCCTTGTTTGTGGGAATTGTATTTGTACTTGCTACCCAAAAATCGTTGATAGACTTTATGGAAGAACACGCTATGGAGGGCGTTGTGCAGTACGAGCGCAAAACAGAGAAAGGAGAAAAGACACGCATGCGTGTTATCCCTGAAGAACAAATGCGCGCTTTCCGGGATTTCAACGAAAACTACGCAGAGCAGATGATTATCCTTGAACGACCATACACCGACTATGCATTCAACCCCAAGACAGGTAACCCCAACGAAATTGTGCGCGTCATAGACGGTCCGCTAAAAGGACGGGAAGGATATATCGCCCGCTTCCGCAGAGATAAACGGCTGGTGTTCCAAATGCGGGGACTAAAGAAAGACAGTTACCTCACCGTTTCCCTTCCCAACATCTGGAACTTCCACGTAGTCCGCCTGCACAATGCCGAAGGCGACCGTTTGTCCATCGGTACCGAAAAAGGACGTGCCATCGACCTGCTAATCGGTATCCTGCAAGCCTGCGGCTATGGCGAACAGACACTCCCCTTACTCTACGAAATCATAGACAACCTGACGGTCAGACCCTCATTGGTTTCCCTTTGCCAAGACCTTCATAAAAAAGGCGACACAGCCTTAAGCATGCGACTGGCACAAATAAACGGCAATGAGGCAGAACTCATCCTGAATCTCGTGCGCTACGAGCATGACAATCCCGGCTATGTAAGGCAAAACTGGCAGAAGCTCGTTCTCCGTCCGTACCTCACTCCGACAGCAGGTATAACATTGGAAGACAGCCAAGACGAGACAAAGCTTCAGCATACACACTTTACGGAAATCATCCGTAAAATAGAAATAACAGAAGAAGCTTACTACCCCAGCAAGAAAAAAAACGAAAGCATTACTACGACTTATTATGCGCACATCGGCATCCTGAAGGATAAGGAAAAAGACGAATATACATTCTTCGCCAACTGGGACGAATTCCTCGGCGAATACTTCCTGACGGCAGAAAAAGCCAACGAAAAACTGGTTAGCGGAACCATCCGAACTGCTCACGGGAACAATACGGACAACGGAAAGCAAGAAAAGCTCATCGAGTCTTTCCGCAACTACGCCCCTTCCCTCTATAAGGTATTGACGGATACGTCTTCGGCAGTAAAAGCCATACAAAGGCTTACAATCGGTACAGATACCTTGAATGTGATGGCAATAACGACCACCGACCCCGAAAAAGGTAAAAACGAATTGATAAAGACATGCACCGATATCTGCCAGGAGATAAACACCACCACACACCTTGCTATATGGCGCAGGTACTTGCGGACGGTATGGCTGCATCAATAAACCGTCGGAGAAATCAAGAAAAAATAGAGAATAATCTGAGAGCCTGTTTTAAGAGACTGTGTCTTGAATTTATCGCGTGCTGATTCGGAACCTCATAACTGCGTTGCTTGTAAGATTATTAATCTTCACGCCGAAAGATTATTAATCTTCAAGCTGTAAGATTAATAATCTTACAAACGATGCAGCTATATTGCGGAGAGAACAAAGCTTGCTTGACATGCCGGATATGTAAGCCAGCATAATTGAAGAAGCGGATTTGCAACCCAATGTAACACCAACTGTGTGTATTCCATAAAATGCACATTCACACACGGTTCAAAGTATAACTATTTATTTTATTCATGGAAAACACTTCTGCAAACAACAAGCGCATAGCCAAGAATACGCTGCTGCTGTACTTCCGCATGCTTTTCATGATGGCAGTCAGTCTCTACACTTCACGTGTCGTGCTGAATGCTCTTGGAGTAGAAGATTTCGGGATTTATAATGTGGTTGGCGGAGTGGTTATGATGTTTACAATCATATCAGCTTCATTGTCTTCTTCAATCAGTAGATTTATAACATATGAATTAGGAAAAGGTGATACAAGTAAGCTTCGAAAAATATTTTCAGCGTCTCTTACCATCCAATTATTATTGTCTCTTATAATTGTCATCCTGATAGAATCATTTGGCGTATGGTTTTTAAATACAAAAATGACAATTCCAACAAATCGACTTATTGCTGCTAATTGGACCCTACAGTTTTCAATAATTACTTTTGTAATAAATCTAATAAGTGTGCCTTATAATGCTACAATTATTGCACATGAAAGTATGTCAGCATTTGCTTATATTAGTATATTGGAGGCATTAAGCAAACTTGCTATAGCTTTTTTGATTACAATCTCACCAATAGACAAGTTAGTCTTTTATGCGATATTAATGTGTTCAGTTGCAATTATAATCCGTTTAGTATATGGTTATTATTGTAAGAAGCATTTTGAAGAATGCAACTATCATTTCTATTGGGATATGGAAATTTTAAAAAAAATGTTCGGCTTTGCAGGATGGAATTTTATCGGTGCTTCAGCCGGTGTATTGAGGACTCAAGGAACTAACATTTTGTTAAATATTTATTTTGATCCAATGGTAAATGCAGCACGAGGCATAGCTGTCCAAGTAAATAATGCTATTTCAAGTTTTTCAAATAACTTCTTAATGGCAGTAAATCCTCAAATAATAAAATCATATTCACAAAATGATCTAAAACGCTCTTTTAAATTAGCTATATATAGTGCACGTTTTTCATTTTTATTATTGACCATAATTTCTTTTCCTATAATATGCGAGACAACCTACATACTAGAATTATGGCTAAAAATAGTACCCGATTATTCCGTGAATTTTGTAAGATTGACTTTGATTCTAACAATTGTAGAAGTTATTAGTTTGCCATTAGTTACACTTCAACAAGCAACAGGAAAAATTAAAAATTACCAAATCGTTGTTGGAACAATGCACATGATGAATTTCCCAATTTCACTTATTTTGCTTCATTATGGATTTAGACCAGAAACGGTTTATATCGTTGCAATATCATTGGCATTGTTGACCTTATATGCCCGTCTATTTATGCTAAAGCGCATAGTTGATATATCGATAAATTTATTTAACAAAGAAGTGATGTTTAGAAATACATTAGTCTTTTTATTAATGACCATTGCCTATTTATTTCTTAAAAAAAACATCAGTCCTACATTTTGGGGAGTCTTGATATCCCTTGCCATTTCATCCATATTAACGATTTTAATCGGCGTAAAGAAATCCGAATTTAAATATGTCATAACTAAAATCTTTAAAAAGAAATGAAAAAGCGGTTGTATATTTTAGCACCAAATGATAGGTTTAATTATGGGGATTTATTATTCCCGCACATTATAACATACTATTTTTCCAAAATCTTTGATGATGTTGTATATGTATCAACAACAGCATCAGATTTGTCTGAAAAAGGCGGTATAAAAACTAAAGAATATTCTGAATTATTCAAAACTGACAAAGAATGGGAAAATCATTTGATTGTTGCTGGAGGTGAATCACTATGCGTACGTTGGTTCACTATCTTATCATACATTTTTCCATGGGTTGATTATTTATATCGCTTTTCTTCAAAGGTTTCAAAAATTCCGCTTGGATGCTATTTTAAAGATATATGCGCTTCATTTGTGAAATATGTTTTTAAAACAAAAACATGCTTTGTCTTTTCCGTAGGTAAAAATGAATTGCCTCAATTTAAGACTATTGCATATAATGCATTGGGAGGATCATGGCTATTACACTCAGATGAACTGGACAATCCTAAAGTACAAGAAATTCTTAAAAGCGTTGATTATTTCGCTGTAAGAGACAATGAAACAAGTAAAGCACTTACACTACGACATATTAAACATTCGATATGTCCAGACTCAGCAATACTAATGTCTGAAGTTTTTAACGAAGATATACTACGAGCTAAAATAACTGTATCAAAAGATATAATAAATAGCAATTATATATTTTTCCAAGGTAATTTAAACTTATGGAAAGGGAAATATGATCTTGCTGCAAATCAACTCATTAACATATCTAAAGTATTAGGTTGTACAATATGCTTATGCCCTATTGGAACGGCTCTTGGACATTCTGATCAAATTGCACTTAAAAATATAGCAAAAAAAATGGGGGAAAACTATTTCTTAATTAATCAGCCAAACATATTTGATATCATGTGGCTAATCAAACACTCTCAGATGTATATAGGATCAAGTTTACACGGAACTATAACGGCTATGAGTTTTGGGGTACCTTATGTGGGTTATGGTGCAAGAAAATTAAAAGCATATATTGAACAATGGACAGATTCCAACATAAAATTATTCTCTCAAAAAAACTCTTTATCTGAAACATCGATCAATGTATATAAAAGTTCATTCATCGACCGGAATGCTGAACGGCAAAAATCTAATGTTATAGAAAAATTTCATGAATTAGCTGAATTATACCAATAAACTACCCTTTCTTTATGTATATATTAATATTGAATTTTTTCGCATATCTACTCACTTTGATTATATATGCTAAACACAAAAGAAAAATTGATTTAGGATTTTTATGTATTTCAGCTTTCACATTATCAAGCCTTGGGGCATGTTGGTATTATTCATTTGATTTAGTCCCATTGTATTACCCTAACATCAGAATAGTTCCATTAATATATATATACGCTCTCGTGTTGTTATGTATCACGCCATTTATAAGATTAAGATTAGACAAAATAAAGAAATTCGATTCCACAGGTTATGAAGATATTTTCAATGCACTGTCTACTATTTTTGGATTGTGTTCTGTACCAGTATTTATAAATTTACTAATAAACTTAGCTACAAGATCATTCACAGGAAATGTTCTGAACTCCATGTATGAAAGCAATATAGACAATGCAACCTCAATATTTTTTCCACCAGTAAAACTTTTTTTTTCAGTAATTAGGCGATTCTACGATCTAATCGTCTTCCTTCTCTGTTATAATGTTTTTTTAAAAAAGCATACTAAATATAACAAAATTGTAAATACCTGTCTTCTGCTAGGAGTATTATCTTTTTTTCTATATGCATTCCAAGCAGGTAGCAGAGGAGGAATTGTGAAAGATTGCACTGTAGCTATTGGATATTTCCTAATATTTAGTAGTATATATAATAGTGGTATTTGGAAAAACATTGTAAAAAAAATAAGAATAACAGCAATCGTTGTATTTAGTAGTATTGTATTAGGTCTTTCAGCTATATCAATATCACGTTTTACCACAGGAGAATTAAGTACATCCAACATATATATGTCACAATGGATTTCTCAATATTTGGGTGAAGGGATGATACGGTTTTCAGATGTTTTATGGCCATTAGAGAAAGATTTAAATGGAGATAAAAACTTTTCTTATATAAAGTCATTATTAAACGGTAATGGATATAAAAACAATGATATAGCCAATGATGTCTATGAAAGCAGAATAGGTATCAAAACAAGTGTATTTTACACCTTTATTGGATCATTTTACTTGGATTTCAACGTGTTAGGAACAATAATAGTATGTGTTTTAATATTTTTCTTTTTAAACTCAATCTGCAATAAAATAAAGATTAAACAAAAAATAGGATTTATTGAACTAATTATAATTGTAAAGTTTTTTTGCTTATTTGTTACAGGTTTTACTTCTAATGTATATGCAGTTATGTCTGTTCAACAAGATGAATTTATTTTTTGGCTATGCATCTCAATTATTTTCTTAATGCGTGTAATCACATCTATTTCGCACGGAAGATTAAAATATTAACAAAGCAATTGTAGAGTATAATAAAACTACAGTTGTTTATTAGATAAATATAATGATAATCAGATGTTTAAATCAACAAGTCCTAACAATTAAAAGAAATGAACACAATAGAATATTGACTTTCACTTATATATCTATACTCTTGCTTTCTGCAATATTTCCATTGAGAATAATTACTGTTAACAAAATTATCCACTGAATAGTTATAAAATATTGAATCTATAAAGCAAATTATATGAATAATAGAAATACTTTAGCAATCATAATTCCAGCCTATAAATCAAAATTTCTATCAGAAGCATTAGACTCGATAGCTGCACAGACTTGCAAAAACTTCACGCTTTATATAGGTGATGATTGTAGCCCCAATAATATTAAAGAAATTGTAGAACAATATAATGATAAAATAAATATTGTATATCAGCGATTTAACTCAAATCTTGGAAGTAAGGATCTCGTAGCACAATGGGAACGCTGTATTGATATGGTGCAAGATGAGGAATGGATTTGGCTTTTCTCAGATGATGACGTAATGGATTTAAACTGCGTTGAAGAATTCTATAAGACTATAAAGAATAATCCCAATAATGGATTAATACATTTTAATGTAAATCGTTTAAACAATTCCACTAATACCATAGATGAATTACCACTATTCCCAAAAAAATGTTCTACACGATATTATATTGATGAAAAATTAAAAGGGCATTTGATTAGCTTTGTCATTGAGTTTGTAATTAGAAAAGACATTTTTTATGCACAAGGAAGGTTTCAAAATTTTGATTTAGCATGGGGAAGTGATTTTATCAGTTGGATAAAATTCTCAAATGTTACAAACGGAATCATAACTTGTAATAATGCAAAAGTCCAATGGCGCAAAAGCGATGAAAACATATCTCCCAATAAAGAAAATTCTATTTTATATAGAAAAATTAAGTCTCTAATTTTAAACACCAAATGGATTTCAGACTTCGCAAAAGACAAAGGATATGGCAATAGAACTTTTTATATGAAACGTCCTTTAGGTGAGATATTAAAAGAAAGAAAGAATTTGACGCAAAAACAAAAAAAAGACTTATTAAGTTATTATAACAAGATTCTAAACCCAACTCATAGTTGCAAATTACTAATGTTTTGTTTGAAATTTTTATAACAGCAAATTGCTATGATTTTAAATCCATAAATACCACAGATTATGCAGATTTCTTATGCATAAGAACATTAAAATCAAGCAAATGATTATCCTATGTTTTTCAAAAACTTACACTTGAAGTATTTCATTATAAGAAATACACAATGTAGGCATTTAATAGATGCTTTAAATCGTATTGTAAATCTACCAGCAAATAACATTTTGATAAATAAAAAATTATCCTTTAAAGGTATTTGCTGTTATAAATAACCAAAACCTCAAAAATGTTTTAATAATACTTTGAATTCATGTCTAATATTTTATTTGTAGCAACTAGTTCTTGGGCGGGAATGGGGCCATATGCGAGTGAAATAATCAATGCATTCTGTCCAAAAGACAAGGTAAAATACTTTTTAGTTGAAGACGAAAGACATTATTTCAGTAAAAATATAGCTGAAGAAATGCGAAACAATGGCATCATTATATACCGTAAAAATTCCAATATAAACAAGTTATGTGATTTAATTTATCCATCAAAAAAAATTTCACGGCTTTTGTTCAAATACTGTGATGAAAATGAAGTTGATACAATACATTTCATGACAAGTGAAGTCCCATATGGAAAAATAATAACGGATTTGTCTAAAAAGTATAAAGTCTTTTTCACGGTTCACGATTTACATCCGCATGAAGCAAATAAGGCTTTTTATAAGATGTTGCGACAAAAATTAATGTATAAGAAATTAGATAAAATCAGAAAATCTATCAACAATTTAGTCACCAATAGTAACACACAAGAAAAAGAACTGAAAGCAATGTTTCCGCATAAAAATATTTATTATTTTGACTTTCCGTCACTAGTGAATAGTACTATAATTACTGGTCAATCCTCCCCATTGGAACTTGCAGGCAAAAACAATTATGTATTGTATTTTGGACGCATTGAAAAATATAAAGGTGTTGATTTAGCTTACAGGGTATTTACAGAATCTACCGCACTAAAAAACGTAACTCTCGTAATAGCAGGAAGTGGTGACATATATTTCCCAAGAAACTTGAATAAAGAAGATAACATCATTTTTATCAATCGCTATATAAATGATGATGAAGTAGCTTATCTTTTTAAGAATGCATTAGTAACAATATATCCATATCTCTCAGCCACTCAGTCTGGAGTACTTTCTCTTTCTTGTTATTTTGGCAAACCAATAATAGCTTCAGATATTCCTTTTTTCATGATGGTTTCAGAACTAGAATTTGGAAGAAATTTCAAAAAAGGGAATGTGGAAAATATGCAAGAAAAGATTCTAGATTTGTTAAAAGATAATTTGAATCTCATTTCTGCACGCGAAAGAAAGTATTACGATTCGCATTACTCTAAAAATTGTTTAAGAGAAAAATTATTATCAATATATAATCTATGAAACCCATAGCCCTCGTAACCTGTTATTTTCATCACAATTACGGAAGTATGCTGCAAGCATACGCTACCGAAATGATTATGCAGCAGATGCACTTGCCTTATCAAACCATTGCTTGTAAAGCTCCAATAGATTATATGGAAGAAAACAAAGCAATTTACATTGTCAAGAAATTGCTTATTGGCGACTGGAAGATGCGGCTTGGCAAGATGAAGATAGAACGGGAAAAGAAAAAGAATCCGATTTTTGCCCGAAATTGGACAATACGTGATGAAGCGTTCAATCTGTTTGCGAAAGAATCGTTTCATCTTTCACCTTATTGCAAGAACCGTGCGGAGTTGAAAGCAATGGCAAACGATTATTCGGCTATCCTTGTAGGAAGTGACCAGTTGTGGCGTACGGATAGTGTGGAGCATGGCTATTATACATTGGAATGGGTACCTGACAATGTACGGAAGATAGCTTATTCTACCAGTATCGGTGTAAAAGAAGTGCCTTGGTTTCAAGTAGAAAAGAACAGACGTTTTATGAATCGGTTCGACTATATTGCCTTACGTGAGCAAAGTGCTTGTGATTTGGTTTATAAGCTGACTGGACGTAAAGTGCAGGTGGTGCTTGACCCTACGCTGTTGTTTACGGGAGAACAATGGATGAATATCCAACAGATAGAGCCATTGACTACGGATAACTATATTTTCTGTTATCTATTAGGAAACAATCCCGACCAGCGTACATTAATCAAACAGGTACAGAAAAAAACAGGATTGAAAATTGTAGCTTTACAACATTTGGACGAATATATACCGTCGGACGAAGGCTTTGCCGATGAAGCACCCTATAATGTCGGACCACGGGAATTTCTTAATTATATTCGGAATGCAGACTATATATTTACCGATTCTTTCCATTGTTCGGTGTTTTCCATTCTCTATAAAAAACAGTTCTTTACGTTCAGCCGTTTCAGCGAGCGAGCTAAACAGAGCACAAATACACGTATAGACAATTTATTGAATCTGACAGAGTTGTCGCAAAGAAGAATCAATTCCCAAAGTGATTTGCACTCTATTTTGGATATGCCTTGTAATTATAAGGGAGTAGATGAAAGACTGGATATGTTAAGGCAATCTTCTATTGATTATTTACATACGGCTTTAAAAGGAATAAAATCATGATACCCAAAATTGTACATTATTGTTGGTTTGGCAATACTCCCAAGAATTATTTAGCAAATCGATACGTTAAATCTTTTAACAAATTGGGGGGGGGGGTAAAAATTATTGAATGGAATGAGCAAAATTGCGACTTGGACGAAAACAATTATATACGTGAAGCATACAATAATAAATTATGGGCATTTGTAAGTGATTATTTTCGATTAAAGGCTTTATATGATTATGGAGGTATTTATTTTGATACAGATGTGGAAGTGAAGAAAACTTTTCCAGAAAGTTTCTTTGAAGCTGATTTGGTGTTAGGGTATATGTATGAATGTGCTATTTCGACGGCTGTCATTATGGCTAAACCCAAACATCCTTATATCAAAGGATTATTGGATTTATACCGAACAATGCCTTTCCACAAAAATACACCTAATAATACAGTCTTTAATGACTATACTTTTGCAAACTATCCGAATTTTCGTCTGAACGGTAAAGCCAGAGAGTTTGCTCCTAGATGTTTCATTTATCCGCGTTTCTATTTTGAAGTCCCTACTTTAGGCAAAGAGGGTGGATATAGTGTACATCATTTTATGGGGTCTTGGCATGGGAAAAAGACAAAAACGAAAGAGTTGCTGAGAAAAACTTTTAAATGGTGTCGGTTTCATTGTTTCTTATTGGATTGGGTTTATCAGAATTATTTCCGCAATAAATTGCTTAAACGTTCGGGTTATTATAAAAGATATGTACAAGATTTAGATAAAGCAGACTAATGATTACCATTACAGATAAATCACAATGTTGCGGTTGTTGGGCTTGTGAAAATGTATGTCCCAAGAGTTGCATTCGCATGGAAGAAGATAATGAAGGTTTTCGTTACCCTAAAGTAAATACAGAAAAGTGCATTGAATGTGGACTATGCGAAAAAGTGTGCCCGATAAAGCAACCGAGACAGAACGATACAGTTCCTGAAAGTTTTGTGGTGCAGAATAAAAACGCTCAAATTTTACGTAACAGCACATCGGGTGGTTTTTATTCTGCCATTGCTAATTATGTGATAGAGAAAGGAGGGGTTGTATTCGGGGCTGCATTCGATGAAAATATGACTCTGCGTCATACATATAGTGAAACATTGGAAGGATGTACTCGGTTTCGTGGTTCGAAATATGTACAAAGCCTGATAGGGGATAGTTATACGCAGGCAAAAAAGTTTTTGGATGCAGGTAGGCTGGTGGTATTCAGTGGTACTCCTTGTCAGGTAGCTGGGTTATATGGTTATCTTAGGAATCGGAAATATGAAAATTTAATAACCGTGGACTTGGTGTGCCACGGCACACCAAGTCCACGGTTATTACGAAAATATTTGGCATACCATGCCACCTTGGCAAAAAGCAAAGTGGTGGATTATCGGTCAAGAGACAAATATTATGGATATGATTTCAGTACGGCTACCATCACGTTTGCCGATGCATCCAAACAATATCATAAAGGAAAAGAATCTGACCTGATGTTAGGATTGTACTTCAAAGATTTAATATCACGACCCAGTTGTTATCAGTGTCATTTCAAAACATTGCACCGAATAAGTGATATCACGATATTCGATTGTTGGGATGCTTCTTCAGTTTCAAAGAAATTCAGTAATAAAGGAGCGACAAATGTGTTTATTCATACAGAAAAAGGCAAAGCTGTTTTTGAACAATTAAAAAGCGATTTTATATGGGCACCTTCAAACATAGTCCCTATCATAAAACGGGACGGAGTTATGATAAAACATTGTGTTCCAATGAATCCGAAACGTGATGATTTTTTCAGAGATTTAAAAAATTGCTCTATAATCGAGATTGAAAAGAAATATTTACCTAAATCTAATCTGAAAAATCTATCAGCCCACTTCAAACCTTTCCTCTATAAAGCCGGTATTTTTTCAATCTATCTGTCTTTGAAAAGAAAATTCTTTTAGAAAATATGAACATACTTTTCTTAATGAAAGTCTTTGAAGTTGGCGGTCAAGAGGTCGTAACGTCAACTTTAGCACAAAGTTTTGTTTCTCACGGTCATTCTGTCACCATTGTTAGCTTTAAACAACCGAATCCGTTGATGCTGGAACGGTTGGACAAACGGATTGAGGTTTTTACATTAGACGAACTCTGTTATTCGAAAGAAAATATAGAAAAGTTCCGTTCCGTCTTGATAAATAAGCAAATAAATATTGTTATCAACCAATGGGGACTTCCGTATATTCCAGCCAAAGTTTTAAATGAAGCAAAAAAAGGACTGGCTATCAAAACAATTGCCGTTTATCATAATTCACCGGATAGCAACGCAAGAATAAAAGAGGTGGAGATAGCTTTGTTGCAAACAAGGAATCATCTGAAACGCTGGATGCTGCAATGCAAGAAGTTTGCATTCAAGCAAATCACCAGCCAAAGTATGCGCTATGTCTACAATCATAGCGACCTATACATGGTATTGTCTCCCAGCTTCATTGATAAATTTAAAGATTTCACAGGCATCAAGCATCCCAATCATTTGATTGTGCAAACCAATCCGGTAACGGTAGATGCATCAGATTATATTTTTTCGTCCGAAAAGAAATGGAAAGAGATTATCTATATGGGTCGTATCGATTACAATCAGAAACGGGTTTACCGGGTGATTGATACTTGGTCGGTATTGGAAAAGCAATTTCCGGATTGGCAACTGACCGTTGTAGGTGACGGACCGGAACGTAAGAAGTTAGAGCAACAAGTAAAGGATTTAGGATTACAGCATGTTAGTTTTGAAGGCTTTCAAAGTTCGATTCCCTATTACGAAAGAACGTCTATTTTGATTCTGACATCTGAATATGAAGGTTTTCCTCTGGTGTTGGCAGAATGTATGTCGTTTGGTGTAGTACCTGTCGTTTATGGAAGCTACTCCGCCGTGTACGACATTATCAAACACAAGGAAAACGGAATGATTGTACAGCCACAGAACGGTAAGTTTGAGGTAAATGAAATGGCTAAGCGATTAGCTTTTGTCATGGAGAATGAATCCAAACGGAACGAAATGGCACAGAATGCCATACTGACCAGCAAACGTGATTACTCATTGGAAAGTATTTATCGGTCGTGGGAGAAGGTGTTTGATAAACTGATGCAATGATTTTTTCCTAATAAATTAACCTTTCTCAGAAAAATCTGTCCTTTTGTAAAAATTCAACATGGTATCTATATAATTTACAGCTAAAACGTTGGCTATATGATTTTTTATTGCGACCTTTGCAAAATAAGAGAAGAAAGTATGGATAAGGATTTTATAACTATCAATCAAGTTAAAACGAAGCAGGATGTAAAAAAATTCTTGCAGCAGTTTGTCGATAAGAAGCGGGCATGCACGGATTGTGTCTGCGAGGGACGTCCTGTGTCTGAATTAGCTTCTCGTGGAATTAAAGTTGCCAAATTGAGCGAAGTGTTGAGTTGAATTTCCTAATATGTTATATTCATTGAACCATATCAATTCCATGTCTCCTTACTTGGTCAGTGAATATGAAGAAGGCACAGCTTACTTTGTAACCGATAAAGGCGCGGAATATTTGGTAAACTTTATTGAAGAGACAAATATTGGCATAAAACATGCTTACCAATTAGTTTTATCGAATAAGAATAGAAGCAAAATATTAGGAACTGATCCTAAAATAGCAGAAACTATCGCTGCGATTGTTACATCATTTTTTTATAATAAACGGCATGTGTTGTTTTATGTTTGCGATACAACCGACAAACATGAAGCAGCCAGACACCGTAAGTTTAAATCTTGGTTTCAAAAGTATGCTGATACAGAATCCTTAGAATTGCTTACTGAGAGAATTGAAGTTGAAGAAACTACATTTTTTATCTCGTTCATCTATAACAAGAAGCATGAAGAAGCCGCTGCATTGCAATCTTCTTTTTATTCTTATTTTCAAGAGCTTCGGTCTAAATTGGAATAATCTTTTTTTGTCCGTCATAAAATTTGCAAGTTGAATGTGAACGAAATGGCGCAATAAGTCTTATGAACCGTACAGATTTGACCAATCGTTTGAAAGTAGTAATCAAGAAAGTCGTCCCAGATGCGGACGCCATTCTTTATGGTTCGGAAGCACGTGGGGAAGCAAAGAAAAACAGCGACATTGATGTACTGATTTTGGTGGATAAGGATTATTTATCCCCACAAGAGTTACATGATGTTGACGTGTTAATTGAAACGCATTGATTACATCAGATTTAAATGCGGATATGTCCAAGATTGATTTATAATCTTGCTATCGCAAATTCCCTAAAACACAAATTCTACATTTTACTAAATATGTTATAAAGGAGCACACTGGTGTGTTCCCTCGAATCTTTATGCCGTAAAAATCAAGATTTTATATCTATGAATACAACCAGAATTTTGAACGTTGACATTCTTTCACTTACTCAAAAAGATTTATTGTCCAGCCTGCAAAAAGGCGTATTGATAACCCCTAACGTAGACCATTTGGTGAAACTTCAAAGAGATAAGGAGTTTTATGAGGTATATCAACAAGCGGAATGGGTGGTATGCGACAGCAAGATACTCTATCTGTTGTCTAAACTGTTGAAACATCCATTACCGGAAGCCATACCGGGTTCAAGCTTTTTTACGGCTTTCTATTTACATCACAAAGATAACCCGAATTGTAAAATCTTTCTATTGGGTGCAAAAGAGGGAGTCGCACAAAAAGCAATGGAAGAGATAAACCAACGCGTGGGCAGGCAGATTGTCGTAGGTGCACATTCGCCTTCGTTCGGATTTGAGAAGAATGAAGATGAATGTAAAGAACTTATTGACATCGTGAATAAAAGCGGGGCCAATGTACTGTTGGTGGGCGTTGGAGCTCCGAAACAAGAAAAATGGATAATGAAGTATCGTGACCGAATGCCTGGTGTAGATGTATTCATGGCTCTTGGGGCAACTATCGATTTTGAGGCAGGTACACTGAAACGTGCTCCTGTATTCTGGCAAAAAATCGGCATGGAGTGGCTCTACCGATGCATGAAAGAGCCGAAACGGTTATTCAAACGTTACTTCGTAGACGATATGCAGTTCTTCTATTATTTTACCAAACAATTATTGGGCATATACAAAAACCCATTTGGCAAATAAGAATCTTTTATTTACGAAATAGTTTACAAACCAAAGCTATCGGTATCAGCAAGACAGCAAAAAGGTAAGCGCATATCAATCGGAATATAATAGCAAGTCTATTCAAGGCTTCCATCATTCTATGTGGGCAAAGATAAGCTCTTTATTTCACTAAGAGGCATAAGACTTTGTGACCGTAGAGACCGTTTTTCTTAAAGCTTTGCTATTTCTTCCGCACTAAGTCCGGTAGCTTTTGCTATGATATCTGCAGGGACACCTAAGCGCTTAAAGTTTTGTGCATCCTCCAATTTGCCTTCTTTCTTGCCTTCTTCCCTTCCTTCCTGCATTCCTTTTTCTCTTCCTTCCCGCATCGCGTTCTCCACTCGGTCCTGCATGTCCTCCTCGTAAATACGGTTGACGTAGTAGCGATCTACTGCCTTATCATAAGCCACACGGTTCGCTTCCGACAGGTTCGCTACGGCAGCCAGCCGTTCCAGATGCTTGAACACCTGTTCCTTCAGCGCATCCGGCATTCTGTTCCATTCGTTCATATTCTTCAGTGCATAGATTAGTTTGTCATACAATGTCTCGCATTCCTCCAACTGCTTGGTGAAGTAAGGGAACTGCAAGTATATCTGCCGGAAATGCGGGTTCACCGTCCGCCCGTTCTCACGGTCTGCCACTACCGTGTCCGTACGGAATTTCGGCTCTAACTTCCCTTCCTTGAAGTTCATCAGGAATATTCCGTACACGGTTGAGAGTTTGTAGCGGTCACCGTAGCGGAGTGGTGCTTCACTTACCGTGTCCGACACACTGTCTTTTCCTCCAGCCGGCAATTCCACTTCATCCGTTATGGGACGTTCTATCAACCGGCTGATGGCACGGCACACGTAATACAGCGTACGGTCCAGGAAATTGCTGTGCCACCGGTTCTGCATCTCCACGATGATGTATTCCCCACTCGAAGTCAGGCAATACAGGTCGAAGATGATTCCCCTGTCGTTTACGTTGTCCGAATTGTCTTCCTTATCGATGAACGTCAGGTCTTCAATGTGATGCTCCCCCGCAAGCAGCTCGTTCAGCAAGGTAATGAGCAGTTCCTTGCTGGCAGGTTGCCCGAAGATGATCTTGAAGCCGATATCCGTAAACGGGTTTACAAAATGCGCCATGTATCTTTCTTTTCTCTTCATGCCTCAAAGATAGGAATATTAGCGAACATTCACAAATTTGTATACGGTGAAGTTGCTAAAGTTTTCACTTCTACTGTGCATGGCAGAGTCCCACCGTCAAGTTAGGAGTGCAACTCCGTCTAAGAACCGTACATGAGAGTTTCCCCTCATCCGGTACGGTTCAAGCATTTCTTTCGATATAGTTTTTATCCCTCTATCTCACTCAACTCCAGCCAACGCATACTCTTTTCATCGAGTTCATCGTTGAGGACGGGAAGACGTTTGGACTTCTCGGTCAACTCGTCCACACCCAGCGTTCCACTGCACAAAGCAGCCTCGATGTTTTTCTTTTCTTCTTCCAAAGCAGCAATCTCCTGTTCCAACTGTTCGAACTCTTTCCGCTCCTTGAAAGTCATACGGCGTTTACCTTCGGGACGTTCGCGCTGTGGCTTGTTCTCTTTTTTAGGCTTTGGAGCATTCTCTTTTTCGAACACTTCTTTTGCAGCCTTCCAACTACGATAATCTGTATAGTTTCCCGGGAAATCGCGGATATCACCTTGACCATTGAACACCAGCAAGTGATCGACTACCTTATCCATAAAATACCGGTCGTGACTCACAACAATGACACACCCCTTGAAACTCTGCAAGTATTCTTCCAGCACCTGAAGCGTAACAATATCCAAATCGTTCGTCGGCTCGTCGAGCACCAGGAAATTGGGGTTCTTCATCAAGACCATGCACAAATACAGCCTGCGCCGTTCTCCCCCACTCAACTTATATACGTAACTGTGCTGCTTTTCGGGCGGGAAAAGAAAATGCTGCAAGAACTGCGAAGCCGTAAGCCGCTTGCCATTCCCAAGCTCAATGACTTCCGCTACCGATGTAATGACATCGATTACTTTCATCTGCTCGTCAAACTTCAACCCTTCCTGCGAATAATAGCCGAAACGAACCGTCTCACCGATATCGAGCGTTCCACTGTCGGGCTTTTCCAGTCCCATCAGTATTTTAATGAAGGTGGACTTTCCTGTACCGTTGTTCCCGATGATACCCATCTTCTCGTAACGGGAAAAAATGTATGAAAAGTCTTCCAATATTGTAATATCCCCATAACGTTTACACAAATGGTCTGCCTCGAAAATCTTCGAACCGATATAGGAGGCTTTCACATCCAGCTTCACACTCGAATCATAAGTACGCTGCTTAGCCACTTTTTCCAGCTCATAAAAAGCCTCCTCACGATAGCGTGCCTTGTGTCCACGTGCCTGCGGCATCCGGCGCATCCACTCCAGTTCTGTGCGATATAAGTTATTGGCACGCGCTATTTCGGCATTGGCAGCATCGACACGCTGCTGTCGTTTCTCTAAGTAATAGCTGTAATTTCCTTTATAAGAATACAGCTGCTGACCATCTATCTCCATAATTTCAGCACACACACGGTCAAGAAAATAGCGGTCGTGCGTAACCATCAGCAAACTGAGTTTGGAACGGTTCAAGTATCCTTCCAACCATTCTATCATATCCAGGTCAAGATGGTTGGTAGGCTCATCCAAAATAAGCAAATCAGGCTCGGTAATCAGTACATTCGCCAATGCTACCCGTTTCAGTTGCCCGCCGGAGAGGTTCCCTACCAACTGGCTGAAGTCACGGATTTTCAGTTGCGAGAGTATCTGTTTCACTTTCCGCTCATAATCCCATGCTTTTTCATGCTCCATCCGTTCTAAAAGCACATCAAGCCCAGGATTGCCCGGAGCAGCCATGCAAGCCTCATACTCCTTGATAAGTTCTACTACGGCATTTCCACGATGAAAACAAGCCTCCAGCACAGTCAGTCCGGAAGGATAGACCGGACTTTGTTCGAGGTATCCCACACGTAAATCGCGCCGGTAAGTAACTTGCCCTTCGTCGTACCCTTCTTTCCCTGCCAGTATATTCAACAAAGTGGTTTTACCGCTTCCATTCTTGGCTATCAGTCCGACGCGTTGCCCTTGCGCGATACCAAAGGAAATCTGACGGAATAACACCAAGTCACCGAATGACTTGGTCAAATTCTCTACTTGTAAATAAGCAACCATATCTTTATATTGAAAGTACCTTTTCGACCTCGCCGCGCACACGTAAGTATTCATCTTTTAAGCGGCAGACTTCTCCATTCTTTACCTTATCCCATACAAGTCTGGTGGGACAGACCATTACATTGGTATCTGAAAAACGCAAGGCAGGATATTCCTGTTTCCCGTCGATAACCGTTACCCAGTCCATGCCGTCCATTTCATTTACCAGAATGGTACCAAAAACTATACCAAAACTCTCCCACACCTGACGCTGGCCAGGTTTGAAATGACCGCTATCCATCACTTTCTGAATATTGCTGATATCTGCCTCAGTACCAGTAAAGTCTTTCGCCAACTGCTTTTTGATGGCAGAAACAGCCCAGTCGTATGCTTCATTAATGGTATTGATTTCGAGCACTCTTACCGGAATAACCGCTTTCCAAGGCTTTTCATCTGCTTTCCGTACCTTAAGCGAAGCTATGATTTCCTCACCTACCCTGATGCTTTCCCCTTTTGCTACCGTAAACGAACATTCTATAGATACGGCATCCAACCCTGTTATCCAGAAATGTGATGTGTACCAGGTTCCGTTCTCTTGGAAACTTTCGGACAGATACACACATTTCCAGCGTCCGACCTGCACCAACTTTGCTCCCCGTGTATGTGACAGTTCGTCTTCCATGCAAGCTTTTGCATAATCACGTCTTTCACCCCGATAGGCAGATATGCGGAAATTGCCTGTCCACTTGTCGGGATTATAAAACAAGAAACTTTCTTCTGTATCTTCAAATTCGCGCCAATCGGACGGGTATTCCAGTAAAAACCATGCCCCCGGCGAGATATATGTTCTTTTATTCTTTTCCATGTATTCCTTTGTTATTATTTTCCTATTGGTTGAATCTGGGCACGGATAGCCTTGTCTATTTCCAGAAACATGTAATTAACCTTGCCCGAATGTATCAAGGCTTCATTCTCCTTATAAATACGAGTAGCATATTCCTTCGATTTCTCGAATACAAAACGTGACATACTTTCTTGTGACTTGCCTGCCACGGTAGAATCGAGTTTCTCTTCCGGGAAAAAATCGTCTAAGTTGACATCTCCTATCATCGAAGTTTCCAGAAAATGGATATTCTGATGCATACGGTCTGTATAGTAACCCACAAACATGTGTTTGGGGGTACGCACCAGAATGGGATTGATGTTGATAGCCTTCAGCAAGGAAGCAAAAAGCACGCTTCCATCTACACAGTTGATTTGTGCCGAAGCCATCGCATCATCGAATGTACGTACACGCTGCGAAAACACAACGTTCGACGAAAGACTGGTATTGCTGATGGAACTGTACTTGAATCCTCTTTTCTGCAATACGTACCACAGGGCATACACCTGTTTGTCGACCACATCGCTGTTCTTGCTCTGATAACCCCAGAAACGATTGACGATACGCGTGTTCAACGCTTCGCGCAATATCACATCTATATTTGGATTGTCTTCGTTCACATAGGCTGCAAAAAACTTTCCGGTATCATGAAACTTCATCTTGCTGTCCATATACCCCAGCAGGCATTCATTAATACTGCGTACGGAAAACGTACGGACATTGCTACCCAGCTCGTGATTGTTCAGCCGGACCGAAACAGACACGGTAACCGGAAGTGGCTGCGTGTGCTCGCGCAACGTTTCATATTTCCATATAATATCCGGAAAGACCAAATATTCCTTGCGTGCTTCGGGCAGCACAAACTCGGATACCGAACGGGAAAAAAACGGAGTTTCTTCCACCTCGATGTGTAACTTGCTGTTCGGATGCATATTCTTGATACGAATACCGATGCACGACTTCGGATTGCCTATATAACCGGTATCAGAAGGAAGAACAAGTTCGGCATCCGTTGTGGCAGTGGAAAGTATCGTCACCGGAAAGATGTTTCCGCCCAACTCGTCCGTAATCTCGAAATCCGAACGGAAAGGTTCGTAACGGTAAATATACCCTAATGAGGCCAACACGATAACTCCTGCCAGCAAAAATGTGGCAAGTTTCCATTTGTTTTCCACGTGAGACAACAGATTCCGATAGTTCATAATCAGATACAAAAAAGATTCGCCTCACAGGCTGCAAAGACATAGACCTGCCTGCACCTGTGCTGCGAACCAATCAGTTTATCGCACCGCAATGCATTCGATTTCTACCAATGCACCTTTAGGCAATGCCTTCACTGCTACGGCCGAACGTGCCGGAAAATCTCCCTCAAAATACTTGGCATACACACCGTTCATCTCGGCAAACAATGCCATATCCGACAAAAACACCGTAGTCTTCACTATATTTGCCGTGGTCAGGCCTGCCTCTGCCAGAATGTTCTTAATATTTTCGAACGATTGGGTAGTTTGCTCTGCCACGCCACCAGGAGCAAACTCTCCTGTAGACGGGTCAACCGGTAACTGTCCGGACACAAAAACCATTCCGTTCGCTTCGATTGCCTGACTGTAAGGACCAATGGCAGCAGGAGCCTTTTCTGTAAAAATCACTTTCTTCATTGTTACAATTGTTTTTTTAATTATTACTAAACAACAAGCGAAGAAATAGCCGGAGCTTATCCACCTCGCTTGAAAATTCAGTGCTAAATTAGCACTTTTCCGCCAATCAAAGGAAATATTCAAAAAAAAATTAACGAAAACCTATAGGATATTGAAAAAAATACCTACTTTTGTAGTGTCAATACGTGAGACAAACGAAAACAGTTTGCAAACTCACTTCAAACAAAGAATCAAAAACTAATCATTAAATCCGTAATTATTGATAAGTGTCCAATCTTTAACGACGCACATCCACAACAGATGGTCGCATCGTAATAATGCACGCTTACAAAATTACACAATTACAATTCATTACACCTATACTTATGTATAACATTATTCAATTAAACGACAAAGATTTGTCCGAATTGCAACAGATTGCCAAAGAGTTGGGACTGAAAAAAACCAGTACCTTACCCAAAGAAGAACTGGTGTATCGCATTTTAGACGAACAAGCTATTGTAGGAGCTACCCAAAAGGCTTCTGCTACAAAGACCAATGAGGAACGGAAAGAAGGACAACCCCGCAAACGTTCACGAATCAGTGTAAAAAAAGAAGGAGACAAAGTATATACAGCCACTAAAGACAAGGCACAAAAGCTAGAAGCAAACACTCCCCCACTCCCGGCACCGGCTCCTTTATTCAAAGTAGATAATCTGGTAGAGACAGAAACTGTTGCGACAGAACAGGAAAGCAGTCCGGCACCTGCACCGGAAGAAAAGCCCAAAGCCAAACGGGGAAGAAAACCTGGAAGTAAAAACAAAACGACTTTGGCAAAAGAACAAGCCCAAAAGAACGAAAATACACTTTTTCAAACTCCAGCCGAACAAATTCCGGCAACCGAAAACGAACCAGAACTTCCGGAACTGGATATGGCAAATGTAGATGATTTTATTCCTATCGAAGACCTTCCATCTGATAAAGTAGAATTACCTACCGAATTGCTCGGTAAGTTTGAAGCTACCAAAATGGAACAACCGGTCATCACTGAGAAAGATAACAAACCGACAAACAACCGTTTCCAACAACGCCAACAACGCCATAACAACAATAACCGGCAAGCTAACGGACGCACCAATAACCCGACTGCCAACCAGACGACACAGGCTACAACAGAAAACCTGCCTGCTACAATTGCTGCCGAAACAGCACCAATTAAACCTGTAGAAAAGCCTTATGAATTTGATGATATCCTGCAAGGCTCAGGCGTATTGGAAATCATGCCCGACGGATATGGTTTCCTCCGTTCTTCGGATTACAACTATCTCTCTTCACCCGATGACATTTACGTATCTCAATCACAAATAAAACTTTTCGGACTAAAGACGGGTGACGTGGTAGATGGAACCATTCGCCCACCCAAAGAAGGAGAAAAATATTTCCCCTTGGTCAAAGTCTCGAAAATCAATGGACTGCCCCCAGAACTGGTACGTGACCGTGTACCGTTCGACCACCTGACTCCTCTGTTTCCTGATGAAAAATTCAAACTTTGCACAAGTAACAACGACAACCTGTCGGTACGCATTGTAGACTTGTTTACCCCTATTGGAAAAGGACAGCGTGCACTGATTGTGGCACAACCTAAAACCGGTAAAACAATCCTGATGAAAGACATTGCCAATGCCATCGCAGCCAACCATCCGGAAGTATACATGATTATGCTGCTGATAGACGAGCGCCCGGAAGAGGTAACCGATATGTCGCGCAGCGTCAATGCCGAGGTCATCGCTTCTACATTTGACGAACCTGCAGAACGTCACGTGAAGATAGCAGGTATCGTTTTAGAAAAAGCAAAGCGTATGGTAGAATGCGGACACGACGTTGTTATCTTCCTCGATTCTATCACCCGTCTGGCACGTGCTTATAATACAGTTTCTCCGGCATCGGGAAAAGTATTATCGGGAGGTGTAGACGCCAATGCACTGCACAAGCCGAAACGTTTTTTCGGAGCTGCCCGCAACATCGAAGGAGGAGGTTCGCTTACCATCATCGCTACGGCTCTGATTGATACAGGTTCGAAAATGGACGAAGTAATTTTTGAAGAATTCAAAGGTACAGGTAATATGGAGCTTCAGCTTGACCGTAACCTGAGCAACAAACGCATCTTCCCTGCAGTCAACCTGACAGCATCAAGTACGCGTCGTGACGACTTGCTTCTTGACAAAACGACTTTGGATCGTATGTGGATTCTGCGCAAATTCCTTGCAGACATGAACCCGATCGAAGCAATGAATTCAGTAAAAGAGCACTTGGAAAAAACCAAAGACAACGATGAATTCCTAATGAGTATGAATTCATAATTTTGAGCTTATATGAATGTCCGCCATCAGCCAATCCGACGGGGTTAAAAACGCAGTAGTACTGCATTTGCCGATGAAGATATATTCGTAGGCGGATGCAGTATATATTCAACCGCGAATGCAGTATATATTCAACTGCGGATGCAGTATATATTCATTTTTCAGGGGTATGTATTGATTGTTGGCGGACATCCATAAAAAATACAGAGACACAAATATATAGGTTATTTCCCTTATATTTGTGTCTCTGCTTGTAAAACAGTATCAGCTTACAGGAGATACATCACGTCCAATCAATCGTCTATATCAATCACCTGAAACTTGTTGTTAAACGTGATTTCCCAACGGTTGGACAATTTCACATCATACTCTTTTCCGTCACGTTCGATTTCCAGAATTTTCGCTTCAGGATAATTGGCCGAAACATACGAACGGATTTCAGCAGGAATAGCCTGTACTGGCACCGCAGACATTTTACATTTGATTTCGGTCCATTCACCAGACTTGTCAAACTCCAGTTTCTCACCGTTTGTAAAAATCACATCGTATGTCTTATAAAATAATCCAGACTCCATCTTGGCCAAAGCCACCTTATGATTTTTGAAATACGTAGTAATGAAAGTCTGAGCCTTCGTTGGCAACTGCCCTATCTGAATGGGTTTGTCATTGTCTGCCAATGCCACTGCCTGGATACCTAACACACATACCAATAATAAAATCCACTTCTTCATATCAAATTTGCTTTTAATGGTTAATACATTTATCATTTGTTTTCATTGCAAAGATGAAGAAGGAATCTGAAAAGATTTTGAAATCTCGAAACAATGCATTTCTTTTTCATAAAAATATCGGATAGCCAGATGATTGGTCTTGCAGATGCTGTCGACCAAAGCCAGCCCCAAGCCTGTAGACCCTTCTTTTTTGGTCCCTTGATAAAAACGTTCGAAAATACGGATACCGTCCAAAGGCTCGTTTCCCGTATTGCAGATACAGAAAACATTTCTGTCGATAATAATCCGGATAAGTCCGCCATCAACATTATGCACAAAAGCATTTTTCAATAAATTAGTCACCAAGACCGAAGCCAAAGAGTCATTGATTTCCACACAGAAAGAAGCCGTAACCTGCATCTCTACGTGTATATTCCGATAAGCATAAACTTCCTGATAGTCGGAGAGGTAATGTTTCAGGACTTCATCCAGACAAACGGCATGTTTATCCATGTATTGCCCGTTTTCTATCTTGCACAGAAGCAATAATGAACGGTTCATGCGGGTAAGGTTTTCCAAAGTACGATGTGTCTTTGCCAGTTCCTCCAATTGACGTTCGGACAATCCATCGTCTTCCATCAGCATTTCAATGCGGTTACGACAAATGGCAAGCGGTGTCTGCATCTCATGTGAGGCGTTCCCGATAAACTGTTTTTGCTGTTCGAAAAGCGTTTCATTACGCCCGGCAAAATCTGTTACCGCTTCGTTCAGCCGGCCGAACTCGGTAATAGTTGTCCGATTGTCTAAAGGCTCGTTCGGATGCCCCAAACGATAACGGTCCAACCAACCCAGCAAACGATACAAAGGTTTCATGTTCCGGTAATAGACCCACATCGTTATCAACAGAATGACCAGCAACAATAACACGTACAAGAATATAATCCATCCTGTTATAGCACGTTGAAGATCCATCTTTTCAATCGTAGGCGTATAGACCACCAGTTCCATATACCGATCGTTCGATGCCCGGAAAATAGTAATGAGCACACGGGCAGGTTCTTCTTCTTTCTTCTCTGTAATATATACCATTTCATCACGATAAGTTATTTGCGGATAAGAAAGCGCATACTCTTTACTCACTTCGTATAAGTAATACTGGTTATTCGAGCCGTTATTGGCGGCAGGCATCTCTTCACCCTGCAAGGCACGGATGATTAACTGCTCGGAATAATCTTCGAGTGAATCATCGACTTCATCGTTTACCTCTTCCATCACCGCCATATAAAACAGACCTGCCCATACAGACAATACAACAATCAATGCCAGTGACAAACGCCATAAGACAAGATGGGATAACTTCATTCTACTACAAATTTATAGCCAAAACCGTAAACAGACTTCAATTCGGGAGTAGCCCCTGCATCTTTCAAACGTTTCCTGAGATTCTTGATTTGCGCATAAATGAAATCAAAATTGTCAACCTGGTCAATATGATCCCCCCATACCGACTCGGCAAGCGTATTCTTATTGACCAACCTACCGGGACGTGACATGAAATAATATAAAATGTCATATTCCTTACGATTCAGCTCTACCTGCCTGCCTGCTATCTGTACGCGGAACAAATCGGGGAACAATTCGATATTCCCTACCTGAAGCTTATGCTCCCCTTCACGCTGGCTGCGCCGGAACAGACTTTTCAATCTAGCATGCAGTTCGGCCAAATGGAAAGGCTTGGGCAAATAATCATCAGCCCCCAGATCAAGTCCCGCCACTTTATCTTCCAGCGAATCCTTAGCCGAAAGAATAATCACATTGGTACGCTTACCCAAATCATGAAGTTCTTTCAACAAATTCAGACCATTTCCATCGGGCAACATAATATCCAACAGGATACAATCGTAATCATAATCCTCTACTTTCTGCAAGGCAGTACGATAATCAGGAGCCTGTGACACTACATACCGCTCTTTTTCCAACGAACGGGTAGTTATCTCCCGCAAATCGCGGTCATCTTCTACTATCAATATTTTCATATACCTTATTTTATATATAGTTCAACGGTTATGCCAGAAACTCGGAACAAACATCAACAAGATAGCATACAGTTCCAAACGGCCCAACAACATCAGAAAAGAAAGCACCCACTTGGCACCGTCAGGAAGTCCGCTCCATGAAAATGCCGGTCCATAATTCCCCAAAGCCACACCAGCATTCCCCATACTGGAAAACACCGTTCCAAAAGCGTCTGTCAATCCTACCCCCATCATCATCAAAAGAACCCAACCTACAAAACCGCATATCAAGAATAATAACGTAAAAGTCGTTACCGCTGAAATAGTCAACGGGTCGACTGTCTGGCGATTTATTTTTACCGGAAATACAGCACGCGGATGAATAAGACGTGCCAATTCGTTCTTCGCATTACGCAAAAGGATGAGCAAGCGCATCACTTTAATGCCGCCACTGGTAGAACCGGTACAACCGCCTACGATTGTAGCATACATGATAAGCATCCATGTGAATGGAGGCCAAAAATTGTAATCATCTGTGGTAAAACCGGTAGAACTATGCACCGTAACAACTTGGAAAAGCGCCTTTCGGAAAGCTTTCTCCACATCATAATGATTATTGATGATAAGCGCAACGGTGATGAATAAAGTCACCGTAAATACAGAAATCAGAAAGCCCTTCACTTCATCGTCTTTCAGCAGATGGCGGAACTTCCCTTTCAAGCACATGAAATACAATGAAAAGTTTAGCGAGGAAAGCATCATAAAGATAGCGATGACATACTCGATGAAAGGCGAATTCCAATAAGCCACACTCGACTGCTTGGTGGAAAAACCACCCGTGGCCGTCGTAGAGAACGAATGGCAAATGGCATCAAACCATCCCATGCCTCCCCAAACCAACAGCAAGGTTTCCGAAACGGTCAATATCAGGTACACCGTCCACAACCATTTCGCCATGATGCTCACTTTAGGATGAATCTTGTCGTGCGTCACTCCCGTAGCCTCGGCAGAGAAAAGCACCTGATTCCCCACACCGAATATCGGCAACACGGCTATGGTGAAGAACACAATTCCCAAACCGCCTATCCAGTGCGAGAAACAACGCCAGAACAGGATGCCATGCGAAAGCGACTCGATATTGTCAAGAATCGTGGCTCCAGTCGTCGTAAATCCGGAAACAATCTCGAAGAAAGCATCAGGAATCGAGGGTATTGCCCCACTGATATAAAAAGGAAGCATCCCGAAAGCTGAAAATAATATCCATGTGAAGGCAACGATGCAATAGCCGTCACGACGCGTCAGCCTGTTTTCGGCATTGCGTCCCAAGAAAACCAACACTCCTCCCGCTCCTACCGTTATCAGCGTAGAATAAACGAAATAAATGTAATCGGATTCGTGATAGAAAAGCGCAACGGCAGCACCCACCATCAGCATCACACCTTCGATAAACAACAGAAGCCCTAAAATGCGGCAAATCATCTTCTGGTTTATCAGACTGTTCTTCCGACCATTCCCTACATATGCATTTCTTGAAAATGAATCTTCCATCTTTACTTGTTTTTGTTAAGACCATGCAAAACTAATGAAAAGATTCAATATTGAATGCAGATTTCAGGTATAAATATACTTTCCCTCAAAAAGAAAGCACAATCTCCGCACTTGTTTTTACTATTCAGGCAGCCACTTACCCAGCGAACAAAAACGTACAGATTCCTCCCTGCCACCTTGCACAACTGTCTGCATGGATACACGGTCAAGAAACAAGATGCCGCATCTTCCGGTCACAATATCGCTTGCATTGCACACAGATATCGTATCCCAACATTGCTCCTAAAATGAAGTCTTCTTCCGGTGTCAACCTGTTCAACGGCCGGTTGACCAACAGACGGATGGCCTCGATACATTCGTCACAACCGAAAAACAAATTGATACGCTCGTCATCGACCGGTAACACGATGAATTTGATATGCTGGTTCTCCAGACGCTTGACCGCAAAAGACTCGTATTTCTTGTTGGTCGTATACAGCACCATACGGCGTACTCCTTTCTTGAATTCATAAATGTGATTCAAAAACACTTTGATGTCAGCAGGGTTCAATTCCATAATCAGTGAATGATTGTAGTTGATGATTGAGGAAAACGGAAATAAATAATTAAGGAGAGTAAGAAGCTGTTTTGAATTTCTACAGAAGTTTTTTTCTCATCTTGATGTATTCGTTTTTCAAAACAATTTCTAAGCTGATAAGCAATAATCCGAAGAATGACAAATGAACATGAATAACCTTGTATGGCAATTGTCAACCGCCGGTTCTTCAACTATCACCCATCAGCCGATAAACAAAGAACTATGCCAAATCAGACTTTAGCATATCAGTCCAGACCGTAATGCGTTCGTCTGTCTTGTCACTTTCGTTCACATCATCAATGGCAAGTCCTACGAATTTACCGTCAATTACCGAAATCGAAGAAGCATAGGTATAATCGCTGTCGGACACGGCACCCACAAAACGGCACCCACTGTCTTTCAAGTCTTCGTAAAGCACTCCCATGCCGTCGCAGAAAGTATCACCATACGATTCGGAATCACCGCACCCAAACAATGCGATGGTTTTCCCTTTCAAGTCCATACCTTTCAGCACCCTGATGCCATCATACCAGTCGTCCTGCAATTCACCATCACCCCATGTAGATGTACCTAAAATCAAAGCTTCGTAAGCATTCACCATATCAGCACTCATCTTGCTCACATCGTGTACATCAGCTGATGCAATACCTAACTTCTCTGCTATCCGACCGGCTATCGCTTCCGTGGTACCGGTCGTAGAACCATAAAATACTCCTGTTTTTTTCATTTCTATTTGTGTTTGTGATTTGATGATACAAAGTAAAGACAAAACACCAAAATAAGAAATACCTAAAAATAGTGATTTTCAAACCGACCGGGGACCAATGATTTTATTCCCCGACAAGCCCACAAATTGACAAGAAAAAACTATCTTTGCCGATAGAACAAACATTGCATATGAAACTAACCAATCTATCTCACATAGTAAGCATCGGACTGCTGGTACTCACCACTTCGTGCAGCAGTCACAGGTTTACCACCGCATCAGGCCTGCAGCCTAAAGCTTTCCTGCAAAAAGTAGAAGGACAAAAAACGAGCTTATACAAGATAACCAACTCGAAAGGCATAGAAGCATGCATCACCAATTACGGCGCACGCGTAGTGTCACTCATGGTACCCGATAAAAACGGAAAACTGGAAGACATAGTATGCGGCTTTTCCAATATCGAAGATTACATCAGCCAGTCGCAAAACTACGGAGCCACTGTGGGCAGATATATCGGCCGCATCCTAAACGCACAATATACATTGGAGGGGAAAACCTACCACCTCCAAGCCAACCACTCCCTGGGACATACCGCCCATGGAGGAAATCCCAACTTCGGAGCGCGGATGTGGAAAGCCACACACGTATCTCCTTCATCCGTTACGTTACATTATCTCTCACCCGACGGTGAAAACGGATTTCCAGGCAATCTGCATATTTCAGTTACCTATACCCTGACCGAAGACAACGCATTGGACATCCGTTACGAGGCAACGACCGACAAGACCACCGTACTCAACCTATGCAATCACTCCTTCTTTAATATATCGGGCAACCTGAACCAAAGTGTAGAAAACCAAACCATGTGGGTAGATGCCGACTATTTCAGCGCATACGACCGGAACAAATGTGTCACAGGAGAATTATGGCCTGTTGCTTCTACCCCACTTGATTTCAGAATCCCCCACAAACTTGCCGACCATATTAACGACGACTACGGACAACTGAATGTAGTGAACGGATACGACCATGCCTGGGCTTTGAACCATCCGGGAAATGACACACATGTAGCAGCCTGGATTTACGACGAGAAGAGCGGACGGAAAATGGAAATCTATACCACCGAACCAGCCATCCATATCTATACCGGAAACGGACTGAAAGGAAAAGTAAAAGGGAAAAACAACATTTATTATCCTTTCCGTGGTGCTGTCTGTTTCGAAACGTGTCATTTCCAAGACAGCCCCAACAATCCTCAGTTCCCCTCAACGACGTTGCATCCGGACGAGACCTTTACAAGCCATACAGTTTACAAGTTCGTAAATGTCCGTTGACAAAAAACAACGATTGGAACAATATTCCCGAAAAATCAATATTGTACAATTGGCTTTTTATGACAAACTTTGCAACCCATACATAAAAGAGACACATTTTATGCGCAAAATTACCGGAAAAAAGTTTTACACAAGCCTCTTTATGAGTTGCATATCCCTTTTCTCTGCCTGTTGGCTGAGTGGATGCGAAATGATAGAATATCATCCATACGATCTGGACATTGATGGTGAAACAGGCATCAATGCCAAAAACATCGAACGCATTGAAAGTGCATTACAAGGAAAAGATTCGTTCTCTTTCGTATTCATCAGCGACACGCAACGTTGGTACGATGAAACAGAAGATGCCGTAGCTGCCATCAACCGGCTGGACAGTGTAGACTTCGTGATACATACAGGCGACCTCTCCGACTTCGGATTGAAACTAGAATTTGAATTACAACGTAACATACTGAACAAACTGAACGTACCATACGTATGCCTGCTGGGCAACCACGATTGCCTTGCTACAGGACAGGACGTGTACCGGCTCATATTCGGTGACGAGAACTTCACTTTCGAGGCAGGAAACACACATTTCGTATGTCTTAACACCAATGCTTTGGAGTTCGACTATACCGAAGCAATACCTGACCTTGCCTTTATGGAAAACGACCGCAACCAACTGCCCGGAAGCTGTACCCGCACCGTTGCTGCCATGCACGCGGCACCTTATACCGAACAGTTCAACAACAATATCGCCCTCGTTTTCCAACACTACCTGAAAACCTATCCTTCGCTCCAGCTCTGTCTGGCAGGGCACACGCACAGCCTTTCTGTAGAAGAACTATTCGATGACGATGTGTTATATTATACAGCCCCTTCCATCAAAAAACGTACGCTACTCCGTTTTACTTTCACTCCTGACACTTACCAATATGAAACAATCGCTTTTTAACCTGATTGCCCTATTGCTCCTTCCATTGTTGCCCATCACCACCCTTGGAAGTCCCTCCGACTCAACCAGTTTGCCATCTCCCCGGAAATGGGACAAACGGGTTCACCAGCGTTATGAAGGCTGGGAGCGGTTACGTCCTACTCACGTAAAATACCAATACGCCGGAGGCATGGGAGTTTCAGCAGTCGGGATAGGATGGGATTATGGCAAACGCCGCCAGTGGGAAAGCGATTTTCTAGTAGGTTTCCTGCCGGGCAAATATGCCGACAAGTTCAGACTGACCTTTACCGTAAAACAAAGCTATATCCCTTGGAGCATGAGTTTCGACAAGCACTGGGCACTAGAGCCTTTCTATTGCGGACTGTATGTAACGACCATTGCCGGAGAGGAATTCTGGAAAAAAGAACCAGGACGCTATCCCAACGGCTACTACAATTTCAGTACCAAGATGCGCCCATACATTTTTATCGGACAACGGATGAACTTTAATTTGAAAAACAGCATTGTAAAACACGTTGCCATGTTTTACGAAATAAGCAGTTGCGAATTGTACATCATCAGCAAAGCAACCAACAGCAGTCTGAAAATGAAAGACATATTACGAATATCGTTTGGAGTAAAGGTCCAGTTGTTTAAAGACAATGATTGACAAAAAGAGCATCGGTCTTTCCCATTACTTCAAATTTAGCTGGAATGCCTCAGATATGTAATATTTTTGTAACACCCCTTTCGGAGAATTCGTTGTACCTTTGAGCCGTTAAATTTTAGAATCAAAAAACTGGATATTAACGGCGTATGAAGAAATGTGTTTCTTTTTTCTTAGGAGCGTGCTGTATGTGTCTTCCTGGCATACTGATGGCACAACGCATCAAGGGAAGCGATACCGTACTTCCTCTTACTCAGGAACTATCGGAAATGTACATGAATCAAAATCCCTCTGCTACAGTTACTGTCACCGGAGGTGGTAGCGGTGTAGGAATCTCGGCATTACTTGACGGAACAACCGACTTGGCAATGGCATCCCGAAAAATAAAGTTCAGCGAGAAAATGAAAATGAAACAGTCGAAGCACGAGCCCTGCGAATATATCGTGGCATACGATGCACTGGCTGTTATTGTCAATCCTCAAAATCCGGTTAAACAACTTACCCGCGAACAATTGGAAGGCATCTTCCGGGGCAAAATCACCAACTGGAAAGAAGTGGGAGGTGAAGATGCCCGCATCGTAGTCTACTCGCGCGAAACGTCTTCGGGTACATACGAATTCTTCAAAGAAAGTGTATTACACAACAAAAACTATATGAGCAGCGTGCTCTCTATGCCTGCCACAGGTGCTATCATCCAATCAGTACGCCAGACCAAAGGCGCTATCGGCTATGTAGGATTGGCTTACCTGAATCCTTATGTGAAAGCCATTGCCGTATCCTACGACCAAGGCAAACACTACGTCTATCCCTCGGTAGAAAGCGCGACGCGAAAAGAATATCCCATTGTCCGTCCGTTGTATTACTATTACGACAAGCAAAACGAAAAGAATGTCATGCCATTCCTCAATTTCACCACCTCGAAAGAAGGGCAAGCCAAAACATTGGATTTGGGCTTTATTCCTCGTTAACCACGATACGTAACAGGTATATATAAATAAGGTATATAGAAATATGAAAAGATTGATTGATAACATCGCACGGTATGTGCTTACCGTGAGCGGATTCACCACCAGTGTGGTAATCCTGCTGATTATCGGCTTCTTGTTCAAAGAAGCAGTAGGCCTCTTCAACAATCCCATCGTAGAAGACGGATACGTGCTGGCACTGAACAAGGAAAACGATGTAAAACGACTCAGCGCACAACAAATCAAAAACATTTTCGATGAGGAAATCACCAACTGGAAAGAAGTGGGAGGCAAAGACATGCCCATTACCGTGTTCCGTCTGGAAGACCTCGACAAGCATTATACAGAAGCAGAATTAGGAGCGGAATATGAATATGCCGGCGACAAGATTGCTGAACAGGTTCACCAGACTCCGGGTATTGTTGCCTACGTCCCCGATGTATTGATGAAAGGACAAAAAGACATCCATTACATCGAAAACCAAGATATTCCCGTAAAAGACGTCTTATTAGGCAACGAATGGTTCCCTACCGCAACTCCTTCCCCTATTTTCGGTATTCTTCCATTGATTAGCGGTACGCTATGGGTAAGCTTTTTCGCCATCCTCATCGCCTTGCCTTTCGGGCTTGCCATTTCCATTTATCTTGCCGAAGTGGCAAACGAAAAGACCCGAAAATTCCTGAAGCCGATTATCGAATTACTGAATGGTATTCCTTCTGTCGTTTACGGTTTCTTTGGCCTGGCGGTCATCGTACCTTTCCTCCAGCAGACATTCAACCTGCCTGTAGGTGAATCGGGGTTGGCAGGCAGCCTGGTACTTGCCATCATGGCATTGCCGACCATCATCACCGTAGGCGAAGACGCCATGCGCAGTTGTCCGCGAAGCATGCGCGAAGCCAGCCTTGCCTTGGGAGCTACACAATGGCAGACTATTTATAAAGTCGTAATCCCGTTTTCTATTTCCGGTATTACCTCTGGCATTGTATTGGGCATCGGACGCGCCATCGGCGAAACCATGGCGGTATTGATGGTAACCGGTAATGCAGCAGTCATGCCCCATAGCATTCTGGAACCATTGCGCACCATCCCGGCAACCATTGCTGCCGAATTGGGTGAAGCGCCTGCCGGAGGTGCACACTACCAGTCACTTTTCCTGCTGGGTGTCATCCTGTTTTTCATCACTTTAATTATTAACTCTTGCGTAGAAATCGTATCTTCGCGCAATAAATTCAAGAAATAACGTATGGCTGTAGAAATCGATCCGTCTTACATGAAGCACAAAAAAGGCATTCAGAAAGGAATGTTCACTTGCTTCCGCATACTGAGCTACTTCATTGCAGCAGTATTGTTCTACATATTGGGATTTATCATCGTAAAAGGCATCAGCGTCATCAATTGGGACTTCCTCACCCAGGCTCCTACCGATGGTATGACCAAAGGAGGAATCCTGCCTGCCATTGTGGGTACGTTTTACCTGATGATAGGAAGTGCCGTATTCTCGTTTCCTGTAGGTGTAATGAGCGGCATTTATATGAACGAATATGCCCCTAAAGGCAAAATGGTAAACTTCATCCGCACAATGACAAACAACCTTGCCGGCATCCCGTCTATCGTATTCGGCTTGTTCGGTATGGCTTTCTTTGTCAATTACCTCGACTTTGGCGACAGCATCATTGCCGGTTCACTTACGTTAGGCTTGCTTGCCTTGCCGATTGTCATCCGTACCACTGAGGAAGCTTTCAAAGACATCCCAAACAGTTATCGCGAAGGAAGCCTTGCTTTGGGCGCTACCAAGGCACAGACCATCTGGAAAGTATTGCTGCCTATGGCGATGCCCCGCATCATTACCGGACTGATACTTTCATTGGGACGTGTATCGGGCGAAACCGCCCCCATCCTCTTTACGTGTGCCGCCTATTTCTTGCCCAAGCTGCCCGAAAGCATATTCGACCAATGTATGGCGTTGCCGTATCACCTGTATGTCATCGCTACCAGCGGTACCGACATTGAGGCACAAACGCCTATCGCCTATGGCACAGCATTTGTTCTGATTGTCATCGTACTGATTATGAACTTGCTTGCCAACAACATCCGAAAATATTTTGAAAACAAATTAAAATCCAAATAAACCATAATCGTCATCTGTATGAATAAGATTGAAGCTAAAAACGTAGATTTCTATTACGGCGACTTTCATGCGCTGAAGAATATCAATATCACGATTCCAAACAATGAAGTGGTTGCCTTTATCGGTCCTTCCGGATGTGGTAAATCAACCTTCCTGCGCTTGTTCAACCGCATGAACGATTTGATTCCGGGAACCCGGCTGACTGGAGAAATCTGTATTGACGGACGAAACATCTACGAACCGTCGGTCAATGTAGACATCTTACGCAAAAACGTCGGTATGGTATTCCAACGTCCCAACCCGTTCCCGAAAAGTATCTTTGAAAATGTAGCTTACGGGTTACGCGTCAATGGCATCAAAGACAAGGAATTCATCACCGAACGGGTGGAAACAGCATTGAAAGGCGCAGCCTTGTGGAACGAAGTGAAAGACAAGTTGAAGGCTTCTGCCTACGATCTCTCCGGAGGACAACAGCAGCGTCTGTGCATCGCACGTGCCATGGCAGTAGAACCTTCGGTATTGCTGATGGACGAACCGGCATCTGCCCTCGACCCCATTTCTACTGCAAAGATTGAAGAACTGATTTGCGAACTGAGCTCACAGACTACTGTAGTCATCGTAACCCACAGCATGCAACAGGCTGCCCGCGTAAGTAACAAGACTGCTTTCTTCTATATGGGCGAAATGGTAGAATACGGCGAAACCAAGAAAATCTTTACCAGCCCCGATAAAGAAGCTACCCAGAATTACATTACCGGACGCTTCGGATAAATTGTCAACTATTAATTGTCAATCATTAACTATTCACTATTAATTATACAGACATGGTAAAATTTGTAGAAAACGAACTTCTCAACATCAAGACAGAAGTAAACGATATGTGGCAGTTGGTTTACCAACAACTGAACAATGCCTATAAATCTGTATTGGAAGTCAATATGGAACTTGCCGATAAAGTAATATTACGCGAAAAACGTGTCAATGCATTCGAATTGCGTATCGACAGTGACATCGAAGATTTCATCGCATTGTACAATCCCGTAGCTGTAGACTTGCGCTTTGCACTTGCCATGCTGAAAATCAATACCAACCTGGAACGCATCGGCGACTATGCCGACAGCATCGCACGCTTTGTCATCCGCACCGATTTGAAACCGGAAAACAAGGCACTGTTTGCCGAACTCCAGCTGGAAGACATGTTCGATATGGTATTGCACATGCTCAGCACCACATACGATGCTTTGCAGAAACAGGACATCGGACTTGCAAAATCCATCTTCGACAAAGACGAAACATTGGATATCTTGAACAAAAACGCCATCGATACACTGGCGGCATACGCCAACGAACATCCCGAAGATATCAAGTTGTGTCTGGAAATCGCAGGCATCTTCCGCAAACTGGAACGTGCGGGTGACCACATCAACAACCTCGCCGAAGAAACTGTATTCTACATTGATGCGGAAGTATTGAAACACCACAAATCAATGCTTAGAGATTCGGAAGAAGAAAATCTGGAAAACGACAACAAAGCAGAAAGCTAAATCCGAAAGGAAACCTCCATAAAACAAATCCCCCGGCATGCTGCGGTTCACACCAGAACCGGCAGATGCCGGGGCTTTATGCTATAAACAAAAAATGAGAAACGACCTATCAATCAGAGAAGAAAAAAGCAAGGATTTTCCCTTCATACGTAGCCTGACCGAACAGGCATTTCTAAACGTACCGGAAAGCGACCATACAGAACACTTACTGGTGGAACGCCTGCGGCAATCAGAAGCCTATATTCCGGAACTGTCTTTGGTGGCAGAAACAAACACAGGAAAAATCGTAGGACACATCCTGCTTTCAAAAGTGGGAATCGTATCAGAAAAAGGCACGACCACCGTACTTAGTGTCGCTCCCCTGTCTGTATTGCCTGAATTTCAACGGCAAGGCATCGGAGGCATGCTCCTGCGTGAAGCCCACAGACGGGCAGCCCTGCAGGGTTACAAAGCTGTCCTGTTGCTGGGGCATAAGGATTACTATCCACGATTTGGTTACCGGAAAGCTTCATCCTATGGCATAAGATTTCCTTTCAATGCCCCCGATGAATGTTGCATGGCTATCGAACTGGAACCGGACGGACTACAAGATGTACACGGATGGGTACATTATCCCAACGCTTTCTTCGAATAGTCTCATTGGTTCCTGCACATCTCTGGTCACAACAATATCACGGTCACGCTACGCGGACCGTGAGCTCCCATAACCAAAGCCTGCTCAATATCGGCAGTCTTCGAAGGTCCCGACATAAAGACCCCATAACCATATTCGCCCGTATCAATCCGCTTGTAAGCCTCGTGCATGTTGTTGACAAGATTCTTACGGTCCAGCAAAATCACCAGTGCCTCCGAAATAAAGTAAATGGCACGTTGTTCCACATCCTGCTGTAACCAGACAGCACCGTTTTCGCATACACCAATCCTGCCATCAACGATGGCAAGGTCTGTACCGTCCAGTTCTCCCGGATTTTCCACCTCATCCGGATGGAAAGTCGCACAGGTGATAAGTTGGATTTTTTCACCTGTAGGCACTTCTTTCAGAATGGACGCAATGCGTTTGGCATCCGGATACAATTGCCGGATAACTTCGTTCAAATCGTCTTCCTTTCCCAATACAACAGCTTTACCGCCCATCTGTACCATAATTTTACAAAATTGGCCAACCGGATCCGCATAAGTCAAAGCTTCCTCTTCCAGCGATGTCAAGTCCGGCCGCTCATAACGTGTCCGCGTATTGCGGCGTATGTTCTGTAATATATCTTCTCTACTGCTCATTGTTTATTTTTTTATTTAAGAAACCAGGTACCAGGTACTAGTTGACTAGGTTCTAAATAGCATTACTTTGTCAACGCCCACAAAAAGTATCTAAAACCTAGTCACCTAGTACCTGGTCAACCAGTCCCCTTATACTCAAACTTTTCCTTTCTTCCACATCTCGTTAAAACTCTCTTTGACAAACTTCGGCATCTCATGCTCCTTGCCCCAGTCATTCATATCGTTGTACAATGCCCAGCGGGGAAGCGAATTGGCGATGGAAGCATTCTTCAAGGCAAAGTTGAACAAGGCAGGACGCTCCATCAGGAACTTCATGCCGCCCGACATCAGCTTCTTTTCCTTGCTTGCCACACCCAAGCCGTCCATGCGCTGGCGCCAACGGTAAATCTGGTCGGCAAGGTCAACCTTTGCCGGACACACATTCTGGCACGAATAACACAGTGAACATGCCGAAACATTGTCATAATAGTGCAAAGGAGCCTTCAGCATACCCAGATTGATGCCGATGGGGCCCGGTATGAAATAGGTGTACGAATAACCTCCCGAACGCCTGTACACCGGACAAGTGTTCATACACGCACCACAACGCAGGCAATTCAGCGTCTTCACATGCTCCTGGTCGGCAAGAATCTGGCTCCGCCCATTATCTACAATGATGATATGCAACTCGCCTCCCTTCCGTGGCTTACGGTAATGCGACGTATATGAAGTAATGGGCTGCCCTGTGCCCGAACGTGCCAACAGACGGGTAAATACGCCCAAAGCTTCACGGTCGGGAACAATCTTTTCCAGCCCGAAAGCCGTAATCTGAAGTTTGGGCTGCGAAGTGCCCATATCGGCGTTCCCTTCATTGGTACACACTACACATTCACCGGTCGATGCCACCGCAAAATTGGCACCCGTCATGGCTGCTTCCGCATGAATGAACTTCTGGCGCAAGTTCTTGCGTGCTGCATGAGTCAGATATGTCTGGTCGTTATTGCCTGGCTCGGTACCCATTTCACGCACGAACAATTCACCGATTTCTTCTTTCTTGATATGAATGGCAGGCATCACGATATGGCTCGGACGCTTGTGCATCAGTTGAAGGATGCGTTCGCCCAAGTCACTTTCCACCACCTCGATTCCTTTTTCTTCCAGATACTCGTTCAGCCCACACTCCTCGGCAAGCATCGATTTGCTCTTGATGAAATGCTTCACCTGATGCCCGCTCAGGATATTATAAATAATTTTACAATACTCATCGGCATCTTTTGCCCAATACACGTATGCCCCGTTGGCAAGTGCATTTTTCTCAAATTCCTGCAACAACTGGTCCAAATGACTGTTGCTGTACATCTTCAGGGCACATGCCGCATCACGCAACTGCTCCCACTCAGGAACCTCCTTACTCATTTTATCCCGTTTGGCACGCACCATCCATAACGTCTCGTCGTGCCAGGCAGCCATCTCACGGTTCTTCAGAAACGCTCCGGCAGCTTTCGAATGTTTCGTACTCATAATCCTGCAGCTAAAATTTGAACAATATGAATGGTCTTGATAGGCAGATGGTCGCGCTCGATAATGCCTGTCTGATGCATCAGGCACGAACTGTCTGCTCCTACGATATACTCGGCACCCGTATCGATGTGCCGTTGCACCTTATCGCGCCCCATACGCCCCGACACATCGTGTTCTTCTACGGCAAACATGCCTCCGAAGCCACAACATTCGTCCGGACGCTCAGGCTCTACAATCTCGATACCCTTTACCAACGACAACAAATCGCGCAATTTATTATAATAAGGTACGTTCAGTTCACTGGGCGACGAGAGATGCATCAGCCTCACCCCGTGACAACTGTTCTGAATACTGACCTTATGCGGGAACGATGCCGGAAGCGAATCCGGCTTTATCACATCGTGGATAAACTCGCAAATATCGTAAATCTTGCCTTCACTGGCACAACGGTGCGGTTCCTCTTTCAGCAAATTGCCATAATGGTCGCGTACGAACACCACACAACTGGCAGAAGGCCCGACGATATAATCGTACCCCTCAAACAAGCTGTCGAAACGCTTTGCCAGCTCTTTCGATTCCATTTCAAACCCTGCATTTGCCATCGGCTGTCCGCAACAGGTCTGGTCCAATGGATAATCCACATCCACCCCCAGGCTTTTCAGGAGCTTGTAGGAGGCAACCCCCACTTCGGGATAGACGGCATTGATGTAACAGGGAACAAACAATCCTACTTTCATTTTTCTTGCCATTAAGTTATTTCACAAGCAAAGTTACGCTATATTCTTGAATAAACGAAACGACTTTACGGATATTTTCAGGAAGGATGAAATGGAAGGATGAAATAACCTCCGCATCGGCTTTTTGCAGATTTATGGCAAAACCACTAAGAAGCTGTTTTGAATTTATCGTGCGATGATTTGGGATGAGTTTTTGAGGCATTTTCGCTTGTGTGATGAGGAAGATAGCGGGCTATCTGACGAAGAACAGGAGCGAAAAAGACCAAAAAATCGCCCAAAGCACACACGAAAACGAATACATCAAGCCAAGAAAAACTTTTTGGAGAAATTCAAAACAGCTTCTAAAAAAAGGATGCGTCAAAAAAATACATAAATGACGCATCCTTGTGTTTCTCCTTATTACATATATGACACTACCGGTTTACCCGTCCTCCACCAATGGTCTTCCATACCAGCGAACTGAATGCAGCTCCTACGAAAGGTGCTACAATGAAGAGCCAAAGCTGTTCCAGTGCCTGACCGCCTTCCACCAAGGCAGGACCGATACTACGTGCAGGATTGACCGATGTCCCCGTAATAGGAATACATACAATGTGAATCAAAACCAAAGTCAAGCCAATGGCAAGTCCGGCAAAATTACCCGCTCCCTTCTTTTCATCAGTCGCACCCAATACCACCAATACAAAAATAAAGGTAAACACTGCCTCGGCAATAAAAGCCTGGGCCATTTCTCCAGAGTCGTACGAATTCGCACCAGACAGGGTAGGTCCGCCATGCCCTCCGGTAGAAACAAGAAGTACCAGGAGCAACGAACCGATAATGCCCCCTATCACCTGAAAAATCATATACATTGCTGCATCACGGGTACTCATACGACCCGACATCCATACACCCAACGTAATAGCCGGATTGATATGACATCCCGAAACATTACCGATGGTATACGCCATAGCTACCACCGACAAACCAAAAGCCAAAGCAACTCCCAACGTTCCTACGCCTGCACCAAGAGCATCTGCCGCATTCCCTGCAAAGATAGCGCTGCCACATCCCATCAGGACAAGAATCATCGTCCCGAGCATTTCTGCCAAATATTTTCTCATAAGCCATAAGAATTAAAAGTTAAACATATAGGTTATTTGCCACCAAATTACAAAAAATATTGGAATTTATCGCTAAATTCAGTATATTTGTATCAAAGTTTAGGCAGAAATATCAAAAAACGCTGACCCAAACAGAACCATTCATCTTAAAAACCATACGACTATGAACATGCAAAGTATCGGCGAAAGCGCAGGAGTCATCTGGAAAATACTCTATGGTGACAACAGAAAATGGGAATACCAGGAATTAAAAAAGGCTACAGGCTTACGGGACCGTGAACTAAATGCCGCAATCGGCTGGTTGGCACGCGAAGGAAAAATCCAATTTGAAGAGGGTGACAACGAGCACCCGACCGCTCTTTATATTGAACTGAGTCTTTACATCGGATAAAAAGAGCAATAATGAATGTCCGCAAACAACCAATACATACCCTTTGACAATGAAGATAACGGCATAAGTGGTTTCCATATTACTGCATCTGATTACGGAATGCACTTACTTGAAAAAGTCAGTACTACTGCATTGGCAGATGAAGTATATATCCGTAGGCAGATGAAGTATATATTCAACCGCGTATGCAGTATATATTCATTTTTTAGGAGTATGCATTGACAGTTTGCAGACATTCATTTTCAGAAGCTGTTTTGAATTTATCGTGCGATGATTTGGGATGAGTTTTTGAGGCATTTTCGCTTCTGTGATGAGGAAGATAGCGGGCTATCTGACGAAGAACAGGAGCAAAAAGGACCAAAAAATCGCCCAAAGCACACACGAAAACGAATACATCAAGCCAAGAAAAACTTTTTGGAGAAATTCAAAACAGCTTCTCACCAAAATCATAAAAAAAACGTTGAAAAAATCCCTGATGACTTCTTCAACGCCTTTTTCTGTACTGCAAGATTTTACTTATTTCAACACAAAAGTCAATTCACCTGCTTCATCTTCTTTTTCTTCAATCTTGTCTTCTCTCAACAGCCAACCCAAACCTAAAAACAATTCTTTCTCCGTTTTCAGTTTCGTAGCTTTTTTCAGCTCTTTTTGAGTCATGCCTTTTTCATTCCCATTCAGTGCCTCCCAGATTTGTCCGGCGATAACACCTGCTTTTTCTTTTAACATAGTCTTTTGCTTTTAAATAGTAAACATAAAAAACTAACTCAGAAAAGTCTGCGTAGTCCCTTGCAAAAGTAATTAAAAAAAACAAATCTATGCACGCTTATTTAAAAAAGTTTCAGCTTATCAAGAAAAAACAAGCAAAATACAACTCTTTAAATGTTCTGAACGTAACATTCACTTCGAAAAATGTCCTTGTCCTTCCAAAAAGTCACCGAAGATACGAGCTGCCAACTCTATCATTTTCGGACAAGGACGCTTGGCATAATATTGTGGCGTGCGCTCCTCGGGAACAGAGGTTACCGGCTCTTTTTTCGACAAGCCCAACAATTCTCCACAACACAACGTACCGGTCTGTTCCTTGAACTTTGCGGCAAGCTCTTGCACCAAAGCATAATTGGCAGACTTGCTTGCACGATCGGCTCCCACGACTGCACTACGTTCCAGTCCGGCAAGCAAAAACATGCCACATGCCGCTCCACATGTCAGACGCATCCGTCCGATTCCGGCACCGAACGAAGCCGACATCCGGAACGCCTGCTCGGGTGTAAAGCCATAAAGGTCGGCGTATGCCCCTACCACCGATTGTGCACAATTGTATCCTTCTTTAAATAAAGACACAGCTTTCGCCACACGTTCTTCTTTCGTCATCATAATCGCTTAGTTTTCCAATACATTATTAATAGGTTTCCCCCCAATCCATGCCTGCAGATTGTCTACTACCTGTTTCATCAACCGTTCACGCGCTTCTTGAGTAGCCCAGGCAATGTGAGGCGTAATGAAACAATTTTTCAATTTCAATAAAGGGTTCCCGGGCGAAGGAGGCTCCGATGAAAGTACGTCAAGTCCCGCCCCAAGCAGTTTTCCACTCAGCAAAGCACGTTCCAATGCTTTCTCGTCTATCAGCCCACCCCTGCCGGTATTGATTAAAATCGAACCTTTCTTCATCAATGACAAACGGAACGAATTGACCATTTCCTTCGTTTCAGATGTAAGCGGACAATGCAGGCTCACGATGTCGCAAGTAGAAAACACATCATTCAATTTCGCCTTCTCGTATTCTTTCGGCAATTTCATATCCATATTATGCGGACAAACAACCACTTTCATGCCAAATGCCGAAGCCACCTTAGCCATAGCCTGACCGATATGCCCGAAACCGACCAGCCCGATGCGCTTCCCGGCCAACTCTACCAGCGGAGTGTCGCGATAAGAAAAATCATTTTGTGCACTCCACACACCGTTGTGCACCTCGTTTGCATAATGCCCCACGCGTAATGTAATGTTCAGGATATGGGCAAAAGCCATCTGTACTACCGAATCGGTGCTGTATGCCGGAATGTTGGTCACAACAATGCCCTGCTTACGGGCTACCTCCAGATCAATGATGTTATACCCTGTGGCCAACACACCTATGTATTTCAAATCGGGCAAATGTTCCAACGTGTAACGGTCGAGCACGACTTTATTGGTCAATACCACATCAGCCCCTTCTGCCCTCCTTATCACATCTTCCTGTGACGTACGGTCGTGTACCGTCAATTCGCCCAGTTCTTTCAATTCTTCCCATTCACGTTCTCCCGGATTCAATGTATATCCGTCTAATACTACAATCTTCATAATTACTTTTCTTTGTTATTCTTTAAACCGCTCTCCCCACAACTGCACCATCCGGTCTTTCAACTTCTGTTCGGCAGGGTTTTCCTGCGCATGCCAGAAACGATGTCCTTGGATGCCGTCGGGTAAAAATTGCTGTTCTACAAAATGTCCTTTATAATCGTGTGCGTACTTGTATTCCTTCCCATATCCCAGCTCCTTCATCAGCTTGGTAGGAGCATTGCGCAAGTGGAGTGGCACAGGCAAGTTTCCGGTACTGCGAACCGTACTTATCGCTTCATTGATGCCCATGTATGCCGAATTGCTCTTGGGACTGGTAGCCAGATAGACGGTGGCTTCTGCCAGCGGAATGCGCCCTTCGGGCCAGCCAATCTTCATTACGGCATCGAATGCTGCATTGGCAAGCAACAACGCATTCGGGTTTGCCAGCCCGATGTCTTCCGAAGCCGATATCACCAGCCTGCGGGCAATGAAGGCTGGGTCTTCTCCCCCCTCTACCATACGGGCAAGCCAATACAAAGCGCCGTCCGGGTCGCTTCCCCGAATCGACTTGATGAAAGCCGAAATGATGTCGTAATGCATCTCACCATCCTTGTCGTATGCCAAAGGATTCTGTTGCAGGCGTTCCACCACTTTCCCATCGGTAATGACAATCGGGTCCGAATCGTCCGCTTCTACCACCAGTTCCAGAATGTTCAACAATTTACGCGCATCTCCTCCCGAATAGCGCAACATCGCATCGGTTTCCTTTAATTCGATGTGTTTCTCTTTCAGCACCGCGTCTTTCTCCAGCGCATGGTGAAGCAATTCCAGCAAGTCGTCTTTCTCCAACGATTTCAGCACATACAGCTGACACCTTGAAAGCAACGGACGGATTACCTCAAACGAAGGATTCTCCGTAGTGGCACCTATCAAGGTAACTACCCCCGTTTCTACAGCGCCCAGCAACGAGTCTTGCTGCGACTTGCTGAAACGGTGTATTTCGTCGATGAAAAGAATCGGACTCTGCTGCGAAAAGAAACGCCCGCCACGAGCTTTTTCGATGACATCACGCACTTCCTTCACTCCCGAAGTGACTGCACTCAAGGTATAGAAAGGCACTTCCAGCCTGTTGGCTATGATTTGTGCCAACGTGGTCTTCCCCACTCCGGGAGGCCCCCATAATATAAAGGAAGAGATGCGCCCGGCATCAATCATCCGCCTCAATACGGCACCTTCTCCCACCAGATGTTTCTGCCCGATATAATCGTCTAATGTTTTCGGGCGCATCCTTTCCGCCAATGGTTGTGACATAACTCTAACTTTTTATCTCACAAAAGTAAGTATTTTCAAGATGTGAAGGAAAAACAGAGCTGGGAATTTTATAAAAAAGGCAAACGTAAGGGCATAAAAAAAGCCTCTTTTCACAAAGAAGCTTTTTTAAGTTTTCAATAGGTATTAGTTTTTTTTTAAGGTAAAAAGATTGTTTTCAGGATAACACCACAAAGATGAGGCCTTTTTCTGAACTAAACAAATAAAAACTTATGTCTTTAAACATGTTTTTCAATTTTCTTTCATTTCTCTTTCTTTGCATTCTTTAAGGGCCTCATCCCTTCATACTATTACAAAAGTAATAAAATTTCTTTAAAAGCAAACAAAAGAATCAAGATAATCCGAAATCTGTGCTATAATGACAATATTTTCTTTTCCACCCTCAAGTCGTCTTCCGTCATCCGAGGCGAAGGAATGTTGCACATACGGATAATATCTTCCACCTGACAGGTATAATCGTAGTATGCCTTTTCTTTTTCATCCAGCACCTCCGGAGCCTTCAGTTCTCCCTTCAGTTTCAAAAACTCGTCGCGCGCTATGCTGTCCGAATATTTTACAAAAAGGATGCGCCGCGCCACGGGATTGTAATTATAGTCGAAACACATGTACAGGCCGCGCAAGAAAGGCGGACGGTCGTACATCGGAAGCTTCAGGCAAATGTAGAACAAAGAGAGTTGAGGCGAAGGGTTCTCATTGAACATCAGGTACAGGTGGTTGAACCCGTTCATCAAAGCCGTACCCCAATGGGTCACCCCATACGCATTGTTATGCCCCACCTCCACATAATTGCCGTTCTCGGCAGGGGCAATCAGGTAGGGTTCAATCTTCAGGCTCCGGCTCCCCGACGAAATGCTATAGCTGATGTAAATGCCGCTGAAGTTGAACACACGCCCCATCGTCTCCTGCACATTGTTTTCCAACTGTACGAGAAACGGGCATCGGGCATCTTCCGGAACCGCCTTTGCCTGATAATCCGTGGAGAACAAAGAGTCTTTCAATCGGGCAAGCGAACCGAGCAATTTCTTTTTCGACACATTGTTCACCCACACCAGCGCATTGTTCAACGCCTCTTCCTCGCCCATCCCTTTCTCGCGGTTCTTGAAATAAGCGGGAAGCACCGTCGAATAAATAGCCGACAAGACGCTGGGCGAAAAGCCTGCCCGTTCCGCCATGTCCTTCATCTTGACGCCTTTCTGGCGCAAGAATGTCATGCGGTCGTATATTTCTTTCAATTCCTCCATAATAAAAACAGGGTTTGGGCACGAAGTTAATCAAAATTCTTCAAATATCCGCCCCGAATCATGCAGATAGTTGCGTTGCCCGATGCATATAGCTGCACCGGCATGTGCCTGTATATGCAAGTTTGGAAGACACGAAGCGTTACAATTGTTACAAATGACAATTATAAAAGTGTATTTCAACAAGGCGATTCCAGATTCCAATGAGGGAAGACTGAGACAACATAGAAATTATATATAATATATAATTTTAAGAAGAAGTTCGCTCCATCGGTTGGCTTACATGAAAACGATTTTCAATTAATTGTAATTGTAACAATTGTAACGCTTCCTCATATTACAAACCGGTTTCATTTCCATGTCAGTGTCATGTCTATTTTGTAAAAGAACCGTTTCAGGAATGTTTCTGAATTGTTACACGAATATGATTCCTGCTTTATTCATTTTTCCCTTGACGGCAAGACCCTACTTTTGCACCGGAATCAAAACGAGAACAGAAACATGAGAACTCAAACACAAACCATACCCGGAAACAAAAAGCCGATGCCCGACTGGCTCTTCGTGCTTTGGGCAGGAGGCACAGCCCTGCTTTCCTATTCCCTGGTCTATGCCCTGCGCAAGCCTTTCACAGCGGCAGAGTTCGAAGGGCTACAAGTGTACGGGATGGACTACAAGATAGCCGTCAGCATCATCCAATTGCTGGGTTATGTAAGCGCAAAGTTATTAGGCATCAAATACATTTCCGAATTAAGGCCCGAAGGACGCCTGAAGTTCATCATCGGCTCGGCGGCTTTGTCCGAAATCTCGCTCATCGCTTTCGGCGTGCTCCCTATACCTTATAATATAGTGGCGCTCTACTTCAACGGGCTTTCGCTGGGCTGCATGTGGGGAGTGATTTTCAGTTTCCTCGAAGGGCGGCGCACCACCGACATCCTTGCCAGCATCATGGGCGTAAGCATGGCGCTCAGCTCGGGCGTGGCGAAATCGTTAGGCCTTTATGCGCTCAACCAGCTTCACGTGAGCGAGTTCTGGATGCCTGCCCTCATCGGAGCCGCGGCTTTTCCCCTGCTCTGCTTCACCGGATGGATGATGACCCGCTTCCCCAGACCTACGGAAGCCGACATCGCTTCGCGTTCGGAACGCGTCACACTGAACGGGCACCAGCGCTGGGCATTGTTCCGCCGGTTCATGCCCCTGCTCATCCTGCTTTTCGGAGCCAACCTCCTGCTCACCGTACAACGCGACATCAAGGAAGACTTTATCGTATGCATCATCGATGTACAGACCATCTCTTCGTGGGCATTCGCGCAAATCGACTCGATAGCGACCTTTGTCCTGCTGGCTGTATTCGCCTTGCTCGCCACAACCTACAATCACCTGAAGGTGCTTTGCATGTTATTGATACTCTCTACATTCGGTATGGGAACCTTGGCGTTCTTAGGGGCGACCGAAGGAAACGAGCATATCCCCACCACCATCTGGCTCTTCCTTCAAAGCCTTTGCCTGGACATCGCTTACCTGAGCTTCCAGACCATCTTCTTCGAACGCTTCATCGCCTGCTTCAAGATAAAGGGAAACGTGGGGTTCTTCATCATTACCATCGATTTTGTAGGCTATTTAGGCACACTCGGCTTGTTGCTCTTCAAGGAATTCTGCGCCTCTCACATCGACTGGGCATCCTTCTACAACCACATGAGCCTGTTCATCGGAGTGGCATGCTGCCTTTCCTTCATCGCCTCGCTGATCTACATGATTTATGCCCGGAAGCGCAAGCAAGGCCCCCTGCCCGAAAAGGCGGAACAACCTGAAACAAGAAAGAATGAAAAAGAAAATAATATCTACTTAACAACTTCTGCTATATGAAAAAGATTGAATGTGTGATTTTAGACTGGGCGGGAACCGCCGTAGATTATGGATGTTTTGCACCGGTATCGGCTTTCATCGAAAGCTTCCGTACGCTGGGACTCGAAGTGAGTGCCGCCGAAACACGTGCCCACATGGGGCTGACCAAGATTGAAGAAATCCGTGCCCTGTTCCGTATCGACCACGTAAGCCAGGCGTTCCGCGAAAAATACGGACGTGACTATAACGAAAATGATATCCAATCCTGCTACGCCGAATTCCAACGTTTGCTTTTCAGCACCCTGCGCAACTATTCGGGTCCGATAGCGCATGTAGTGGAAACCATCGACACCCTGCGTGGCATGGGCATCCTGATAGGCTCCACCACAGGATATACCCAAGAGATGATGGACATCGTCATCCCTTCCGCCGCCGAGCAAGGATACAAGGTAGACAATTGCGTCACCTCGGACAACCTGCCCGCCGGACGCCCTGCACCTTATATGATTTATAAGAATATGTGCGACCTCGCCATTCCTTCCCGCTTCTCGGTATTGAAATACGGAGATACGATTTCCGACATCAAAGAAGGCGTAAACGCCGGCGTATGGAGCGTGGGAGTCATCTTGGGAAGCAACGAGCTGGGACTGACCGAAGAAGAAGTGCAAAACATGCCCGAAGAAGAACTGAAAGCACGTATGCTCGAAGTAAGATACCGCATGTATGCCGCCGGAGCACACTATGTAGTGGATTCCATCAAGGAACTTCCTGCCCTGATCAATGCCATTAACGCACGCATGAACAACGAATAACCGATAATACACCTTTTAATTAAAGGAGTTAAGAAGTTAAGAAGTTAAGCCAATACCTCTGTGTATACGGTTCTTTGACTTACTATTGGCTTAACTTCTAACGGAGCAAAGCGGAGTGATAACTCCTTAACTTCTTAACTCCTAAAAAATAAACTAAATATCAACCTATATACAACATGAGACCGTATTTATTATTGACCCCCGGACCGTTAACCACAAGTGAAACCGTAAAAGAAGCCATGATGAGCGACTGGTGCACGTGGGACGAAGACTATAACGTAGGCATTGTGGAAGTAATCCGCAAAGAACTGGTAGAATTGGCAAGCAGCCGCCCCGAAGAATATACCGCCGTACTGATGCAAGGAAGCGGAAGCTTTTGCGTAGAAGCGACATTAGGCTCGGTCATCCGCCCCGAAGACCACCTGCTGGTTGCCGCCAACGGTGCATACGGCAAACGCATGGGGGTAATAGCCGACTATTATCACCTGAACTATCACCTGATGAAGTTCGACGAAACCCAACAGGTAGACCCGGCACAGGTAGACGCATACCTGAACGAGCATCCCGAAGTGACACACGTATCGGTAGTGCATTGCGAAACCACTACGGGTGTGCTCAATCCGCTGGAAGCCATCGCCGAAGTGGTAAAACGCCACGATAAAGTGTTGATAGTAGATGCCATGAGCAGCTTCGGGGGAGTACCCATCGATATGGCTCAATTAGGCATCGACTTCATGATTAGTTCTGCCAACAAATGCATCCAGGGCGTTCCCGGATTCGGATTCATCTTGGCACGCCGTTCGCTCCTGGAGCAATGCAAAGGCGTAGCACGTTCGCTCTCGCTCGACCTCTACGACCAATGGGAAACCATGGAAAAAGGACACGGCAAATGGCGATTCACCTCGCCTACCCATGTAGTACGTGCCTTCATGCAAGCCCTGAACGAACTGAAGGCGGAAGGAGGCATCGCCGCACGTCATGCCCGTTATAGTGAAAACCACCGTACACTGGTAGAAGGCATGCGCTCACTGGGATTCCGTACCCTGCTGCCCGATGAAGCACAATCGCCTGTCATCACCTCATTCTATTATCCCTCTGCAGATTTCAACTTCAAGGATTTCTACCAGAAGCTGAAAGCGAAAGGCTTTGTCATCTATCCGGGTAAAATCTCTCAAGCTGATACCTTCCGCATCGGAAATATCGGCGATGTATTCCCCGAAGACTTCACACGCCTGGTAGAAGCCATCAAAGAAATCCGGTAATTCCCTAAAACGGAGTCAATACAGCAAGTCCCGGCACAAGGCATCATGCTTTTGTGCCGGGACTTGATACGTTATGTCACCCTTATAACTGAGACAAAAACAGGTTCGTTGCTTCAAGATTAAAGTAATTGGCATCCCAAGTCTCATCGTCTTCCAGCCCAAGCCATTCACGCATTTCTTGAGCTTCTTCCGATTCCGGGTCTTCTTCCAACAATCCCTTCATATATTCATAGCCGGGCACACCGCCACAATCTTCCGGAGGACAAGTTCCCTTACCTGCCAGACAACGGGCATGCAAGAGAGCCTCATCGGATACGGCCTCCAATTTGATCGTATGTATCCAGTCATCCCCGAAATCATACCAATAAACCAGACTTTTCGAGGAATCTTTTCCCCAAAAAGTACGCAATTTCAACTTACTTGCATCTTTTCTTGGAGCGAAAGAGAAAGCATCCATCTCATCCGGTTCGGATATATAGAAAGAACCGCCGTAAGCTTTGTCGGAAAAAGAATACAAATGCGCGTTTTCCCACCCAAAGGCTTCTTGGATTACAAAATGGAATTGCTGGAAAGTAAAAGAGTCCGGCACCAATATCCGCCTCCATACAGGCGGTTTGGTGATACCTTTAATCTGAATTTTAAATTGGTAAGTCATGAGCTATGTATATTTTTGTTTGTTCATCCTCTGTTTGCCACTTCACTATGCCACCCCTCAAGAACTGCAAATATACGAAAAGATTTTAAATTCTTTTCCGAAAACATCAACAGATTCACTTTCCATATTCCGGTTCCGGCCATTCCGGCCATTCTTGTTCACATGGCATATTCATGTTCCAATTCGTTCACGATAGCTTTATTGATGAAGTCATTAATAGTAGTTCCGCTTCCGGCTACAGCCTCGGCCACACGTGAATGAAGTTCCGAAGACATTCTTACGATAAGTTTTCCACTATATGGTTTTTCCGGCTGTACGCCCCGTTCCTTACACTGCGAAAGATAATCGTCAACGCCTTCTTCAAAATCCTTACGAAGTTCGTCCACGCTGTTCCCCTCATACAAGATTGTTGCTTTATGCAATCCCTGTACTTTACCGAATAAGCAATTGTCTTCCGGGCTGAACTCTACAGATCCCGAATAGCCCTTATATTTAAAGAATCCCATAAATTATTTGTTTTTAGATTGTTCGTATTTTTCTATTAACCTGTTTTTCTGTATATGCTCTACAATACCTTTTATCACGTATGCCTTTAATATGCTTCCCGGATGCGGTTTGTGTAACGTGAAAGGAGCATCACCTTCCGGGTTTACAAATTCAACACGTGAACCTGATGTGCTTCCTTTATTGTTTTCTGTATATCCGAATATGCCGAACAACCTTTTAGCTTCATCATAAGTGAAGTCTTTCGGCTGTGACAATATACGGGCAATCAATTTTTCTTTAGTTCCCATCCTTTTATTATTTGAACACAAAGATACTAAATTTGATACTAAAAGCAAAATATTTCGTAGATATACTATGCACAATAGATGCCGCAAGAAGTATAAGAAGTATAGGTGTTTTATCAAATCTGTACCGACAAATCAAATTCTGATATATTTTCAAATTAATACATCGCCGGTTTCCATTTTTTGACAGGATAAACCTTTAATTTCCCATCAACCGTTTCCGTCCGGTCAATAAAATAGATTCTATCACAAGATAAAATAGATTCATACAAGGACTCTGCTTCTTGCTTTGATGAAACTTTGTCCCAATCTATTAAGGGAACTTCCTTCAAAAATGTTGTATCCCTCAAAAATACCAAATCTTCGCTTCGTAGAGGTGTATACACAAAAACATAAGAATACTTTTGCGCCTTATTCGTACGGTCTAAAAGTGTAAATATATGTACCCTGTCACAAAACCGTTTGCTATCTTTAGGACTTATGTAATGTCTCACTCCTTTTACTTCAGATTGGGTAGAAGTAAATATAACACAAATTTCAGACTGGGCATACATATTCATCACGTATACAAACAAAACAACTACCAGTAATACAATTTTTTTCATAATTTACAAACCTTGTTTCATTAAATAACCCATTGCTCCTTCCTAAACTATTCGTAATAAATCATCCCCTCCTTAAACACCAACGTATGAAGTTCCGGCGAGTCGCATGGCACACCGACATCCCTATACTCTACCGTGTTGGCCTGTAACGTAAATATGGTTTCATTCTTTTTTTATCTACATTATTAACATAGGAAGGTCTGTCAAATACCAATGAGGCATTACCATTTTTCAAAACAAGTATAGTCAGGCGAGGCGGTTGGCTCATTATATAAGTGCCGATAAACAACAATGCCATGGAATACTCACCCTGGTCTATTTTATAATAGAAAGACGTTTTCCTTATATCACCATCAGGCTCATTCGTCAGGTATCCCCAACCTTCGTTGTTTTCCAAACTACATATTTCCTTTCCTTGGCAGCTTATACGAATAAATGTCTCCCGGATCATTTTCCCAATTCCTGTATTTCAAGCATTCTATGTCGTATCTGTCTCCATTAGACGTATATTCGCTTTCATCCGACATTCGAATGTAAGGAGAAGTATTCTTATACTTTTTAACCGGATATGTTTCGACATACTTCCCCTTGATAGTGATATTTCCATCAGTGTCCATATCAAATACTTGCTCCTGTCCATAACCCAACATAGCGGATGCCCAAAAGAATACTAGAATCAATACCGTTTTCATCACCTATACATTTATCCAATAAAAAAACACAACGCCATACAAAGATAAGGCTTTCTTTATCATTTCATCCTGACACAGCATTAAATTCTCATTTTCTCCCCAAACATTTGCTTTCGCGCTTGGATTGTATTATGTTTACAGACGTTTCGATTTTATGTTCCATGGGCTGGAACGTATATTCCACGCCTTGGAACGTATATTCCAGCCCATGGAATGTACATTCCGCGCCGTGGAACGTAAAATATATATTGCCGGAAACAGATTATAAACCTTAATATATCATATTATCATGGATGCTCTTTATGATTTCTTGCCTGTGCCTTCTGCCAATGTGGAAGACACCACACCACGCCTTTACCCTAAAATCGTGTCGAAAGGGACGATTACGTTCGAGAAGCTGACCGAACAAATCGCCAACCATTCGGGACTGACCAAGGGGACCATCCTTGCCGTGATGGACGAGACAGACTATTCATTCATATCCTATAATAATTCCGGTTAATCTTTCCATTATAGGTTCTTTCTATTTTGTCTACCCGTTCATAAAGGAAAGGAAGTTTATGCGCCTCCAAATTACTCTTTAGGAATTTAACCAATTGTTTCTGGCTAAAATCCGGAGTTTCGTCTATTACATAAAGAAGCTTCAATACTTGCCCGATAACCGGATGCTCCGCACAGATACAAATGCATTCTTTTATACCAGGATATGCCAAAACCTGATTTTCCACTTCGACAGGAGAGATTTTATAACCGCCGATATTTATCACATCATCCATGCGCCCCTGAAGGTTCAGACGTCCCTTGGAATCGATAAAACCTAAATCTGACGTATATAACGCCTCTTCATGCAAAACAGAATGTGTAAGAGCCGGTTCGCCTATGTAACCCGTCATGAGCATAGGCCCTTTACATGCCACCGAACCTGCTTCCGTTATAAAAACCGAAGCATGCTTCATGGGATATCCCAAACATCCTGCAATGCACTCGTTGCATGAATAATCATACGTAGAAACAATACCCGTTTCTGTCGAGGCATAGGTATTATAAAGCCTGGTATGCGGCAACAACTCACGCAAAACCAGCATGTCACATTGAGACATCGGTGCCGCTCCGGTTTCGATAAAATCTATCTTACCTGCCAAAGCACTTAATTTTCCGGAAGCAAACTGAATCAGCATACGCAAACTTGCCGGAACCAAAAAAGATGCAAGCCTGAAAGACGGATACTCGAATGCAGATAAAAAAGCATCCATGTTTTTCATGCCTTCGGTAATAATAATAGTTCCACCCAGCATGATGACAGGCCAAATTTTAGAAAGGCTTCCGATATGGTTCAGAGGACCGCTGATTACGAATACGGTCTCATCGGTGTACCCCTGTGACCCGATAAGATTTTCTGCATTCGACACAATGGCACGATGACTAATCATCACTCCTTTTTGCTCACCGGTAGTACCCGTAGTAAAAAGGATATCAGCGACATCCTCCGGAATATCATTGTCCCTTACCTGCTGTTCAATATGTTCCATACGGACGTCTGGTATATCATTCTCTAACGGTACAACGGTTTTGCCCGCCAAGTGGACCGCCAAATAAGTCACAATGAAACCAACCGACTGAGTAGCCCGGACAACAACGGCCTTTCCGCTTACAGACGCCCATATCGCCGCTTCTTCCCTTACACGTTCGTATAACCGGGCGTAGCTAATACATTCAGTTCCACAGACCAAAGCATCATGCTCCGGCCTTTCCTCTGCATGGCGTATCAAATAATCGTCAAGCTTTGTCATGTTTCTCCGACAGTTTACGCTCAACCAGTTCTACCAACGTATCCAGCGACCTGAAGTTTTTAGGTGTGGCATCACGGGATTCCAACTCTATACCAAACTCTTGAGAAAGAATCATCAATATGGTAACTACACCTAAAGAATCCAACTCGCTAAATAAAAATTCTGAATCAAAATCCACAATCGGGAGTTCTGCTTCAAGCAATGTCCGAATACGCTCTTTCATATCCTATTTAAATAGTTTTGGTAAAAAATCAACCAAGTATTTGCGCCAATTTTCCCATGTATGCCCACCATCCGTCTCATGGTAAACATAGGGATAAGCATTTGCATCCAACAATTTGCGCAAATCATCATTCAATTTCTTTGTAAAATCATCCTTGCCTACGGCGATATAATAAAGTGCCAGAGGATCAGCAAACAAACGTTCCATTTTTTCCTGCATGTGTTCATAGATTGCTAAATCGCCGTTATTGGCACCTTCCGTCAACGAAGATATCTTTTTATCCAAACCTCGGTTCCCGATAAAAGGCAAAATACTTTTAAGGTCGTTCCAAGCATCATTGATGCCCCTCATGCCCTGAATCCTTTTATTATTCAACGCATTGGTGGTCTGTGCTGAAAACAGGCCGATATAATCAAACACCTCCGGATTGTTCAACGAAATATACAGCGTATGCAATCCTCCCAACGACAAACCTGCTATGGCACGCCCATCCTTGTTCTTTATTGTCCGGTAATGGGCATCTACATAACCGACGATTTCTTTTACAAAAGATTTTTCAAACTTCCCGAACATCGATGCCACGTTATTGGCATCAGGCTGGACATCCGGATGAGCCGGATCGCTTCCAGGCGCAGCGGCCAATGTGACATTCCCGTTAGGCATCACTACAATCATTGGCCGGCAAAGCCCTTGGCTTATCAGATTGTCCAATATCTGCATAGCCCTTCCGCAAGCTGTCCAAGAATCTTCATCACCCCCCGAACCATGCAGCAAATACAAAACTGGATAAGACGACTTACCCGAGCTATAAGCCGCCGGAAGGTATATGGTCATGCGCCGCTTTTTCATCCCATTAAGTTCAGACGGATACCATACATGATGCAATGTACCGTGCCTGACATTCCGGGTAGCATAATTATCGGCAATGCCTCCCCCAATGATAAAATAATTGAATTCTTTATCAATATCCCTCACCCGGTTCGGATTGTTCCTATCCAGGTAAATCGTATCTTCATCCACGAAATAACGGTAGGTATAAAATTCGGAAGGCAAAGGAACGGTCGTATAGGTCCAGAAGTCTCCTTCCCGTTTCATTTTCTTCTTTGATTCTTTCGAGAAAGAACCGATAGGAGTTTTAATCCTATTACGCTGGGCAAACATAGACCCGGCTATCTGGACAATCCTTGCATGAGAAGCTTTAAAAGTAAAGGTCACAGAATGGTCGGGATGAATTACAATCCCTTCTACCTGCCCCATCATCCTCAAGCTGCAGAAAAAGACTATCCCTATAAAGAAACAAATTCTCATATACATCAGACCATCAGATTATTTGCATCATAAACCACTGATTGCGGTTCATCCTTTGCGTTCTCAAAGATAGACAAATTATCTGTATATAACAAATTTGAAACAATTCCGTCTGCACTATAATACGCCAAAGTCCTTTTTTCTTCATTCGACTCAAACGCTACAACCGAAACATTGGGATTGACCAATGCCAACAACAAAGGAAATTCCCCCCAACCGCTATGCTTGACATATACAGTCTTTACATCCAAAGGCAAATTATCCACCCATTGGGCATAATTGCCATATTTCCTCATATTTGCCTTTACCATCCTAAATACGTCCGTTCCCTTGTACATGTATCTTTCCAGCACCAGGTTCTTATAATAAGAAGAGGTTTCCAGTTCTTTGCATAAATGCTCGTATCTTTCAATGAAAAAGCGGTGTACCAATCTTGTCGTTTCCGCATAGGTTTCTCCCCGTAATGCATCCGATAAGGTAATGCGTTGCTCTATGCAAACGGTAAGCCTGCCCGGATGAGCAGTAAAACTATACAGCGGCATGATGTTATTCATCCCATGGATAATGACCGGCAATATGTCAATGCCTAGTTCGTGCGCCAGATAGAAAGCCCCCTTATGATAACGCAAAATCGAAGACTTCGCATTCCGTATGCCTTCTGGAAATACAGCTATGCTATAGCCTTGTTCCACATAATGGCGGAATACATGGATATCACGTTGCAAAGAACTGTCTTGCCATGCCCTAAAATTGTTCTGGTCTATCGTATAGAAGCCCAACCAGCGGAACATAAATCGAATAACAGGATTATGACTGGAATGCGTATTGGCAACGATAAGTATCTTAGGACTTAATGCCATCAAGCACATCGGATCAAGCAGAGATTGATGGTTGCAGATGATAATAGCAGGCTTGCCGAAATCTTCCCGGTAAGGATTACGCAGCGAATAACGCACCCCAGGTATTAAATGCTGGTCTATGCGGTGTACCCAGCTTACAAACCGGTTCAGCACCCTTTGCCTCCGAACTTTTCTCCTGACGAATAAGAAAAGCAATCCTCCTGCCAGATAACCGACCAACAATTGACACAACCACCACATTCCGCAAAACCAGGTTCTTGCCAAAGCAGAAAGAGTGAGCGGACGACGCCGGTAAGTACCTTTTTGCCTTACCATCCAATTGAAAACAATCGGAGGTAATGCAAACGCCATAAGCACCACCGAAAACATACCGATAATTGTCACCTCTGCCAGACTATGCAATGCAGGATGTTTCGCAAATATCAACGTACCTATACCTATAAACATAATCAGTGCGGAAAGAATAATGGAACTCTTGTAAGAAGCCAACAGTTTCTTGCGGTAAGCATATTCATAACAACATCCCTCTGTGATAAAAATGGTATAATCGTCTCCTTGTCCGAATATAAATGTGGCAAGGATGATATTGACAATATTAAAATGGATATCGAAAATGCCCATAATACCCAAAATCCAAATCCAACTGACAGCCATCGGTAAAAAAGCCAGCAATGCCAATTCAATCCTGCCGAACGAAAACCATAAAAACAAAAAGACAATCATACCGCAAGCCCAACCGATATAGTTGAAATTATCAGACAAATGATTGGCCAAAGCACTGTTCATGCCTTGGATGTCAAAACTGAAATAATGAGCATTTTCCCAGTCTGATACCTGTTCTTCAATAGCATGCACACGCTCTTTATCAACCGACAGGACATCAACAACCTTGTAAGTGCCGGATATACTGTCTATACTGATATACGAATCCGAAATATGCTTTAATAAACCGGCTTTATCCGGCAAGGTTCCCGCATAATCAGCACATAAAATATCAAAATACGGCACAAACGCCTCTTCAACAAAACCTTCCTGGCTACACGCCTCTCTGAACTCATCGAAAAGCTTGTTCCGATGAGTATCTATAAATTGATGCCACAAAGACAAACGCTCCAACTGTTCATCCTTCGAACAAAAGAAACGTGTACAGGAATATAAACGTTCACCTTTTGCAGGGTGCACCAAACTTGCCAAAGAGTCTTGTATGGCAGAATGGAAAGATAAAGCCTCATCGAAAGAAGAACCTTTCGAAACCACATATACCGATTCCAAATCGTTATCCTCATCAGATGCCAGCTGTTGGAAATACTGCATATCTTTCCGCTGCTCTTCTGTCATATAATTGATATTTGCCAGATTAGCATCAAAACGTGTCGACAGACTGAAATACCCCAATACAAGGGTCAGCACCAATAATACCAGCAAAACCAACGGACTCCCCTTAAACGACAACTTGCCAGCCCATTCAAAAGGTGCCTCAGTAGCTTTCTCACCGGAATCCTCCTTCACACGCACCTTATTACGGAGGACATGAGGCAAATACATGATTACAAACAAGATAGTGCCTATTAAAAGGAAAGTACTGAAAAGTCCTAAGTCACGCAATGCAACAGCATCCAAAGGAATCAATGCCAAAAAGGCACCTACCGTTGTAACATTGCCAATAATCAATGGAGCAGCAACTTCACGCAATGCGCTCCGGATACTGGTTGTTGCTGATAAATGGGCAATCAGATGAAGGGGATAGTTAATGGCTATACCCAATATAATACTGGATATCCCTACCACAATCAGAGATATGTCCTTATAAATAAACGACAGCATCCCCATGGCAAAAACCCAACCCCACAAAATAGACACGGCTATCAGAAACAAGTGATAAAACCGTTTCAACGCATACAAAAGCAATACAAGAATCAAAATGATGGCAATGGATGCCGACAAAAGGCTATCACTTTTTATCTGTTTCGCATTACCAACAGCAATAACGGGACCACCGGTATGATGAACCTTCACCGTGGGGTGTAAAATCTTCAGCGAATCAGCCACAGATGACAGATAATCCACCAGGAGCGCATTGTGTTGCGTTTCACTATTCCCAAACGGAGAATACATCATCACGACAGCCTTATTCATTTCCGGCGTAAAGATATAACCATCATAAGTTTCAAAAGAAGCCGTTCCGTTCATTGTCTGCAATGACTGCAAAACAGGTGTAAACAGATGCAACGGGTCACGTGAAATATTTTCCGAGACAAGAGAAGACGACGGGAACATCAGCATTTCCTTATCCAAAGCCAACTGGCTGCTTATATATCCCTCCGTATTCAACAAACTATCCAGCCGGACGTAATCTTTTGACGTCAGGAAATATGGAATATGAGCATAAATATAACTAGTCAACTCATTATATTTTTCCAAATCAACCTGAGTAGTCAGACCACATACCCAATGCAGGGTATCCGTTTCCTGGATGATTGATTCATAATCTTTTATAGCCTCAATAACCGATTCTGGAGAAGCTGAGATGCTATCAGAGTCACATTGATTTTCGAACACGGCAATAATCCGATTGGCTCCCGAAATATCCTGATAAACCGAAAGAGCTTCCTTCTCACTTCCACTGACAGGAAGAAAAGCCGATATGTCTTCTTTGTAATCCAAACGTACCAACGAAACAAGGAAAACAAACGTAACGGCAACAAAAGACAATACACACAACCTTTTATGTGCAGCCATATAATCGTATAATCGGATTACAAAACGTATCATCTTGCTATTGACTTAGATTTTAATAAACTATTCATCCAATTTAAAAACTCCTTTTTCCAAGCCCGGCTCTCAGCCGTTCCTTTGGTTGAGGATGCACCAAATCCATGCCCTCCTGTTTCATATTGCAAATACAGGTGTGGCACATGATTAGCTGATAAAGCCGAATCCAGCAATACGGAATTATGATAATCAACGGTAGGATCGTCTTTACAATTGACTAAAAAGACTGGAGGACAATCAACAGGAACATGCCGTTCCAAAGATAATGAATCACACAATACACGGTTGCATATCCGATTGTCTCCCAACAATGCACGACGGGAACGCTTATGGACATAAGGAGCGTTCATCGTAACTACAGGATAGACAGAAGCAATGAAAGCCGGCCATTCCGATTTGGGGAACAAAACCACGGACGACATTGCCAGATGTCCGCCGGCAGAAAATCCCATAACCCCCAATTGTTTTACATCTATGCCATATTGTGCTGCATTCTCCCTAATCAGACGCAAAGCTTGCCGTAAGTCATTTTGCGGGTCCGGATAACGGTTCCCTCTAAAGATATACCGATACCGGAAAAGGAATGCCGGTACCTTGGCTGTCCGATATTTTAAGACAAATGCAGATATACCGTTCTTTTGCAGCCACAATGCCACATCTCTGCCTTCTGTTACATCGGCATGCCAAAAATAACTGCCTCCCGGTAAAATAACTACTGCTGGATTATCCGTTCCCGGCGAAAGATAAGGAGTCAATATAACATCTGCATGACAAGCCGTACCTTCCCAAATATTTATCTGCGACAAGCCTTTAATGGAAAATGCCAGTGCAAGTATGAACAATTTAACCTTCAACATGCAATTTCTCTATTATATAATTAGTTCCCAAAATTTCCTCACAAGTTTGCAACGAAGTCAAGATTACTCCACAAAAACCATGGATATTCACATTCTGACCTGTCAATAACAGATTGGATAATCGCGTACGGACGGGCAAATGAGAAGTAATAAAATTATTTACATCTTTCTTATATCCGCACATAGCCCCATGCCGTACTCCTGTATGGTCACGAATCGTAAGAGGCGAAGCCGTATCTACCAATGCGATAACTTCTCTAAAAAAAGGAAACAATCTTTCCATTTTGCTCAAAACCGTTTCAGCTACCTTATCTTTCCACTCATAATAACTTTTACTGCGTTTCCCAATCGTTGAGTTTTCCCAAGCAACCACCTCATTCCAGTCCATAGGAACCGTAATGCATAAAGTATGCGCATATTCTCCCTGATCCTGCACCGGGGGAGTCAAGAACATAAATTTCGTGATAGCCCCTTTGCGGTTGGCACTCCATACACTCTCATAACTCTCAAAGTAGTAACTGGAATAACGCATATAAGGAAACGAATCTTTCTTGAGTTTGATATTGAGAATAAATGCAGAACATGAATCTTCTGTTCCTTGCAATTGAGCATAATAAGATTTTGATACTGCAAATCTATCAGACAACAAGTCCAATAAAACAGCCGGATGTATAGATGAAATATATACATCGGCAGACAGGACACGGCCGGCATCTGTCTTCACATACTTCACTTTATCTCCTTCCACAATAATGTCGGAAACCCCTTCACCTGTTATAACCGTCCCCCCATGTGCCTGAATAAAACGAACCAAGACTTCGACAAAACGGTATGTTCCTCCTTTGAACCGGCTGACCCCTTTTTGCAACAGAACAGCTATCACTGCATGAAGATAAGCGGGAGTTACACGGCAATCTCCAGCATAAAGCACATTCATGTATGCCAAAAGGCGACGCAATTTCAGGTTATGGATATACTTGGATATAAATTGGTCGACCGGCATAAAAAAGTCTGCATTCTGTACAAACACGTTTTGTCTGGAATTACGCAACAAGAATAAATCCATCTCATCGGTTATTGCATCCAATGCCTTTACATATGCACAGATGTCGTGCTCCTCATCAGGGAAATAATGCAACAAAGACTGCATGAATCCCTCCCTTCCTGCCGATATGTTATACACAGAATTGTCTTCTGCCACATATATTTTATCAGAAATGCCATCAGCGACATTTTCAATACAAATATCATTCAAAATACCCAGGTAGCGGCACAACCTGTATACGCTCCCCCCTTCAAACATGCTTGTTATCACATGCATATCGGTATCAAACACAGCACCTTTACGGTTGTAACTTTGCATTCCCCCACCCGGCTTCCTGTTTTTTTCAATAACAGTCACTTTCATGCCTTCTTTCGAAAGCAACGCAGCCGAAAAAAGTCCGCCAAGTCCGGCACCAATAACAATCACCTCCTTGTTAAGCATTCTGATCGTATTTATTACAAATCTTATGGTAAGAATTTACATAAAACTGCCTGAACAGTTTTGCTCTCTGCAAAATGGATTCAGCTATTTCCCTTTGTTTTACGGGACTAATCCGTTCACCGATAGAGAAAAGAATATTGCCGGTCCGCATATATTTTCCTTTTTTAGGCAATACCCTGTTTGCACCATAAATTACCAGTGGAAGAATATCAAGCTTCAATTGCTCGGCTATATAGAAAGCCCCCTTATGAAACCGCCCGATTTGTCCGTCCGGTGAACGGGTTCCTTCCGGAAAGACAGAAATACAATAGCCACGCTCTACCAATGTCTTCAATTTAGGCAGAATCACATCAATACCTGCCGATATAGGGTAATATTCGGCATGACGTATGACAAAGCCAAAATAACGGCTTTTCCAAACCCAATCATTAGTCAGAAATACAATCTTAGATGTCAGGCTCAACTGCAACATCAAATCCAAATGGCTTTGATGATTGCAGATTATCATGGCAGGTTTTGAAAAATCTTCAAAAGATTGGTTCATGATGCGCGTCTTTACCCCTATGAGTGGAAGCATTCTGACTGTTAAAGAACCAAATACATGAAGAAGCTTACGAATCGCACTGAAATCCAACTTTACGACTTTAGATAAAGCCACATAACACAACGAAAATGGAGTAATCACCAGTAATGTTCCTACCAAGAAGAACAACAAGGCTAAGAGCGTACTAACCAATATCCTTAATCCTCTCCATGCAGCTAAAGGCCATCCATATACCAAAGCCAACAGGCACAAAAACGTATTCAAGACCGAAATCCGAAAAAAGTCCTTACCTGGCCTAAAATGACTCACCCGTTCTTCGCGAGGAGGATAATAGACACGCACCGGAACCGATACAATTTTCACGCCACGCCAGGCTCCAAAGACCAGCAACTCCAGTTCTGCCTCGTAACGTGATGTCAGCCCATTGATTCCGTAAAGTTTGTGCAAGGGATATAACCGATAACCGGTCTGGGTATCCGGAACATACTGCAATGTCTGCACACAAAACCAGAAATTGCTGAAAACATTTGCAAACTTACTCCCGAAAGAACGTTCTACCCCAGACAAATTCCTCCGCCCTAAAACAAAGCAACCCGGATATTTCTTATTGGCTTCAAGCAACACAGGTATATCTTCCGGATAATGCTGGTTGTCGGCATCCAATGTAATGGCATACGAAAAACCCATTTCAAGAGCTTTCCTAAAGCCTAGCTGCAAAGCTTTTCCCTTGCCTTTATTGTTATCATATTCAACAAGGGTAATACCCTTTACGGCATGAAGCAATTCCGTAGTGGCATCCGTACTGCCATCATTGACGACAATCACATCACGGCATTGCTCCATAGCCCGTTGCACCACCTCCACGATAGTCTTTTCATTATTATAAGTAGGTATGATTATGCAAATGCCACGGTCGCATAATTCGTCAAGTTGGTTATAATTCGTATCTCTCATGCTTCCGACAAATGATAGACAACTTAGCATAAACCAAATCAAGCTGTATGTTACTTATCACACACTGGCATGCAACTTCTTCCTTACCGATTTCTATCGAAGGAAAGGCTACTGTTAATTCCGTCAACTGGTCTGGTGAAATCACCGCAGTAAACTTTGCATTTTTTATTTTCTTCAGCTCCAAATGTTCATTTATTTCCAGTGCAAGCAACTCTTGAGCCAGCTGCAAGATACATACCCCCGGAGTCACAGGTTCGCCAGGAAAATGTGCCTCATATATAAAATGGTCAGGATTCAACCGGATAACATACGAAATGCCTCCAGATGTTTCCTCTTTACGGATAACCGTATATAAATTATTTCTCAATATCATGGTTTAAAATAAAAGTATAACTCAGTTTATGCCTTACATCCTTATATGAACTTTCTCCAGAACGCATCGCTAACATTATCTTCTTCAAATTCCGCTTCAACACACGCCGTATATACCATTTGTTCAGCTTTTCAAAAACATAATGCAATTTTATTTTCGACTTTTTCGTATCATAAGAATAATCAATCAATGTAGCTCCGAAATTATTCACAATACTTGCCTTCACCGTATCTCCACTGCAAAGCAAGATACAGATACCACTCAACTCCATATCCGACCTGCGCATCGAAAAATCATAATATACACGTTCACCTTCCTTTTCCGGGAACGATTGTCCTGCTGCCCATTGGCACACAGCCCCAAAGCATAAGACAAGAATAACAATCCTAGACTTCAGGCTATTCAACATCATATATTTTTTCATCAATAGGTTCATTCTTACGCACATGAGTCAGTGTAATCGTAGTATTGTCACCGTTTTTTTCATACAGTTCTACCTCACGAACCATGGATTGCACTTTATCATAATGAAGCACAATACGCGAGAACATCATCTTCATTTCTTTTTTCATCGGTAACAATGTCGCTACATACTGTCCGTTTTCCTGTTTAGCATCCACTTCAAAACTCTTGTCCGAGAAACAATTCCCAAGTACACTGTTCAACATAATGGCTGCAATTTCCTTAAACATCCGATTACTGTTTACATCAATGACGTCTGTACGCTCCCCTTTCTTCATCATCACCTTATTCTTGTATAAAACAAACGTATAGGTATAAGGCGAAAGATATTCCCACCTCAATTTATCCGGCTGCGAACAGCTCATTCTTCCTTTTGATACCAATTCACTGCCCAACATCTTCATGCGTTTGGTCTGAACGAAATCACACTGCATGGTTTTAATGGTTGCAGCAGACCTACTTATCTCTTTAATTATCGCGTCTTTGGATATCTCCTGACCCCAAAAAGCAAGTGGCGACAAACAGCATACGAGCCATAACAAGAATCTATTCATAGAGTATAAAATTTAACTAATTCGCTATAATAAAACAACCTAACACAATTAAAGACACTCCTAACCATTTATAGAAGTCTACTTCTTCCTGAAAAAAGACCATTGCAGCCAACAGCCCGAAGACATAGCTTAAACTCACCAATGGATAAGATGAACTTAACGGATAATGTTTAAGAATATACATCCAAAGCAAACTGGCTGCACCAAAACAAATGCCGCTCAAAGCAAATTGCCAATTGGCAAAGACCGAAATCCAAAATGATCTGGTCCAGCCGAAAGGCTCCATTCTCATCAGTCCAAACTTCAAGGTAACTTGCCCTAACGTAAGCAAGATACTCTGAATAACCGCCAAAGGGAAAAGTCCGAAATTCATAGCTGTCTACTTATTATTTTTTTTCACTATAACCAAACTCTTTGAACTGATGCATGGCAATTCCTTTTTCCCGGCACGTTTAAGGAACGAAGCATATTGTCCGGTACATTCATCATGACATCCTACAAGCACCACCTTAGCCTTGCCTTCAGTTATAAGCATCCGTGCATCCGCTATTGCCCACCGCAAAGAATCCTCACCTTGCACATACGTCATGTTATAACCATGACATTTCAAACGTACAGCCAGGATTCCGGCCAGGGTATTATGTGTACTTTGCATAAAAAGCGTAGGGCTGACACTATCTTCACCCAAAGTATCAATGCCTCGCAGAATCTTTTCACTGTTAGTCAGCATTCCGTGTGAAGTCGCTACAATAATGGCATCCGGCGAATGAATGCCGGCTTCCGAAAGTACTTTCAAAGAAGTGTACATAGCCGCTTTGGTCAATAAGTCCATACGCCTTTGCTCAATAGGCGGAATAAACTGCTTCAACAGTTTCAGTTCATCCAAATCCTTTAATTCATACCCGGAAAGAATTTCAGCCTCCACTTTACTGTCAGACAACGGTAATTCACTTTCCTGCTGTGATAACAATAACGATGTATCATTGCCTCCAAAACCAAAAGAATTACATAGCACATACTGCAACCGGCATTGCCCATTACCCATAAAGGGAACAATACAATTGGTATCTGCTGTCTGCCAGCCAAGATTAACAGGAATATAATGATTCCGCATAGCTATCAAGGAAATAACAGTCTCTATCGCTCCTGATGCACTCGTCGTATGTCCGGTAAACGATTTGGTACTTGATACCGGTGGAATATTTCCGCCAAACAAACGCTTTAAAGCGACCGATTCGCTTTGGTCATTATTCAAAGTCCCGGTACCATGAGCATTTATATAATCAACCTGCGTATAATCTATTCCCGCCATACATAAGGCATCCTGCATAGCCAAATATGCACCTTCTCCATTTTCAGATGTGGCTGTTTGATGAAAAGCATCACAACGGTTACCATATCCGGCTATGAAAGCCGAAACTTCAGCATGACGGGCAACAGCATCCTCAAAACGCTCCAGCACGACATAGGCAGCACCTTCACCCAAATTCAATCCTGAACGGGAAGCATCAAAAGGACGACATGGTTCAGATGACAAAATCATCAGACTCTTAAACCCATTCAAATGAAACAGGGAAAGAGATTCAGCCCCGCCAGCGACAATAAGGTCTGCTTCGCCAGCCAACAGCATTCTCGTTCCAAGAATAATTGCATTCAATGCTGAAGAACAAGCCGTAGAGACAGTACAGGTATCCGCATCAAGCCCTGCAAGTTCTGCAATATCCACCGAAGATTTACCGCAATCAAATGCATCCAGATAATCCAAATAGGTATCATCGGCCAGGATAGAATGATAAAAACGTTCTGTCACATCCATCCCTCCCACGGTAGTACCGGAAATAAAGCAGACACGCCTGGTTTTCAAATATGGAAGCTTCAGACCGGCATCATCCAAAGCCTGACGCACCGCATAGGCTCCCAGCAAGACCGTACGGCTGACAATCTTGTCAGCCCGTATGCCCAATGAAATTTTCAGCTCTTCATCCGATTGCTTTACTTCTCCTACCAGCAGGTCTTTATGACACGAAGGAAGATACTTCATGCCCTGGATACCACTCTTACGGGCTACCAGCGCATCAGATACAGTTTTCTTATCTGTACCTATCGCACAAATGATGCCGCTGCCTGTTATCGCTATACGTTGTTTCACAATCACTTATTTAGTGCGGTGTTCTTTTACATAATCCGCTATATGCTCTATACTGGTAAAAATAGCCTTTCCTTCTGCTGCATTAGACAAACGGATACCATAGTTCTTTTCCAACAGCACAATAATCTCCAGGGCATCAATCGAATCGAGCCCCAGACCTTCATCACCGAAAAGCGGTGCTTTGACATCTATATCTTCAGGAGATACTCCTTCTAAATTTAATGCTTCAATAATCTGTTCTTTAAGTTTCAATACCAAATCTTCCATAGTGTCTTATTTTCAATTTACTTTTTTAATCAATCTAATATCAGCTACAAAATCATCATCTCCCATATATTCCAGCCAGCCGGTTAAGCAATAAGAGAGATTTTCATCAGCCAAAGTTGAACTTACCAGTTGCCCCATCATTTTTTCATCCCGCTCTGGCAAAATATAAAACGATGTTTCACTATGCATACCATGCCGTAACGCTATTTCCCCGTTGACTATATTGGGCAAAGTATAGACAAAAGCACTGGGGCTTGGGAAAAAATTATTCTCCCCGCTGATAGATGCAAGGTATTTCTTATCCGCACAAAGAGACGAACTGTGGTTGAACAGGACAATGGCAGTCTGTTCATAGCTGTCAAAATCCGGCACCGATTGGAACAACAGTTCTGCAGCGACCAGCCCTAACCGAGACAAACCATCCATCTTATAAAAACGTGGGTAGTCTCCCATGCTGCGCTTATACAGTTCCACTATCAGGTTTTTCCCTCTTTCCACCATCGGCAGCCGGTTTTCATTTATCCATATTTCCTGCGAAGATAGAATAACTTTGCTTATTGTCGTATAATCCGGAAGATGTAACACACGGTTATCTTCTTCCGCCTTACCAGTAAAGAAAACGGCTGCATTGCACCCTCCGAATCCAGAAATGAGTTTGACAAAAGCGTCTTTATCGGAACTACGGTTATGGGAAGACATATTGATAACCCCTGAGACACCGGAAGCATGAAAACCTCTGGTACCTAAGATAACACCATCATCTGCCGATAACATCGAAATAATACATTCCATTACACCAGCAGCCCCCATAGTATGCCCAAAATAACCTTTCAATGCATTTGCCGGAACGTCCGTAAGGTGAGAGCGTTCAAGCGCTTTCCATTCCATCTGGTCATTATACAGAGTTGCCGTACCATGCAGATTGATAAAAGCCAACTCTTCTTTTTCATTGCCAAGCACCTTTGCAAGTGCCATCCCCGAACCAATCCCTTTCGGCGAGGGAGTACTGATATGATATGCATCATTACATACCGCCCCTCTGCAGATATGCCATTTCCCCTTGCTTGCCGACAAAACGACAGTAGCGGCTGCCTCGCCCAAATTAAGTCCGATGCGTTCTTCGTCAAACGGTCTGCATTCATCCGGAGAAAGTGCTTTTAAAGACTCAAATCCGGAAACGATGAATTTTCCCAACACATCGCAACCACATACCACCACATGACGATAAAAACCAGCATCAATCAGCCGCGAAGCAGCAATCAAAGCAGAGACACCCGAGATACAGGCATTACATACCACAAGAGGTTCATTGACAAAACCCAAATAACGGGCAATCTTCTCAGCCGTTCTTCCTGGCAAAACTTGTTCATCCGAGATAGTGTCCAACGATTCGACATTCGCTTTCGTGGTACTCAACACAAAACATACCTCTTTACCCGATACATCCATACCGATGTCAGCAATCGCCTTCCGGACCGAATGGATAACAAGAGATTCAAACCAAGTAAATCCTTCAACCAGAAGCTGTTTCCGCATTGCCTCATCAAAGACAGACGCTGTTACCGACAATGAGGTACCGAATGCTTTTTCGCAAAGACGCAACGAAGAATTGCCACACTTGATTGCATGATAATTCATCTCACTCGTAAAGCCAAGTGGCGATATGATATTATGTGCTACTACTGTTGCCATTTGCGCTTCCATTCTTCAAAAAAATCAGGATTACTAAACAAGAGTTGATAATCCATATCCATAAAAACTTGTACGGTAGTGGCCCGGCAATACAATGAATCATCCTCATAATCCCTGATTTCGTAATGAAAGATAATCTTGGCTGCTTCTGTAGGCTGGTAAGATATGCTTACATAAGCCTTGCTTCCATACCTAAGAGGTTTGCGGTACTGGATTTGCATGTCCACAATAGGCGCATAACATGCATGCTCCAGATATCCTTCATAAGTAAGTCCGTATTTTTCCCCGAAAGCCTCACGTGCATCTTCCAGATACTTAGCATACGAACCATGCCAGACAACCTTCATCATATCCACTTCGCTAAACCTGACCTTTATTCCTACTTTTTCCGTCAATACCATACCAGCTAACTTTTTAAAGCAATCTTCAAATCAGCATTTACAAGGAGCTGATTGCCTTTTCGGATAATAGCCTTTGCCAAAATCATTCCCAGAATTTCATCTTGAACCGTAACCTCTGTCGTTATCACATCGCCCGTATGAGGCAGCGATTCAATAGTAAGATTCTTCAGTGAACCGATATAACCGATTTGGATGCCCTGCTTCAGAATGTATTTATTGATATACCCAATACGTGCGGCACAAGTCTGGGCGATGTTCTCAATAAGTCCATAACCTTGCATCACTCCATGTTCCACATAAATATTTGTTTCCCGGATTGTAGTCTCACTAACCACTTTATCTTTTTCGTAATGAGTCAGGCAATCAATCATTACAAACGGAGGCTGCTGCGGTAAAAGTTCGCTCAGACGGATACTACGCATAAATTCGTCTGATGGGTTATAAAAATCAAATTCATTCATCTTCATTCATGCCAAAAATCAAAATAATTATACCATTGTGTCGGATACAGGCCAAGCATTTTCTCCAGTTCTTTCACATAAGCATCAGAAAGTTCTTCTATCCGAGCCTTGCCGTTTGCCTCTTTATTATATAATAAAGGAGTAATATAAATCGTATATTGCTTTGCAGCAGTCTTCATCACGTTTACAGCCACAACGTCCAGCGAACGCATCGTCGCTATGCTGAAAGGTCCATAGGGAAATGAAGCTTCCCCACCCAAGAAACACTTCACCAGTTTTTTAGGCGACCCCCAGATTCGGTCTGCCGGTATGCTTACCACTTCCCCTTTTGATAGGGCTGCATTGATATCGAACAGATGTGACATATCCGGAGATACAGGTATCATACGGATATGTGTATCCTTGAACAGGAACATCCGGTTCTTCATTACCGATTCCTTTTCCCCCCAATAAACCAAAGCATTGAACGCTTTCTTGTCTGCCTTCAAAGAATAACCGGCAATTTCATAATTCCCGATATGAGAACTCAACTGTACGAACGCATCGGGCTTTTCAAGCAAACGGAGATAAGCATCATAACCAACCACCTTCACTTCAAACCTTTTTCCTGCATACATGGCAAACTTATCGATGACTACTTGGGCGAAAAGGCAATGGTTCAGATAGGTATACCACGCCGAGCGCAGACAGCCGAACTGCATACGCTTACGCATATAATGGAAAATAATCTTGCGGCTTGGGTTCAGTATCAAACATACCGGTATAACAAAAAGTGCCGTAAAAACATAGAACACTCTTACATCAATATAACGCAACATCCTAATCAGCCATCGATGCATCCAGTTATTCCCGTATGTCGTACCTGCCCATTGCTTCTCCATTGCAATACAATAACAAAAATTACTGACAGTTTAACTTGCTTTCGATGTAATCACAGAATTGGCCATAAGTCTTCACCCCTGTCATGTCTTCGGGCTTTATCTTAAAACCAAACACCCGGTCTATAATAACGACAATGTCCACGTAGTCCAAACTGTCAATACCCATATCATCTTTCAGACTGGCTTCAGGAAAAATCTTATCCTCTTCTATTTCCAGTTCGTCTACCATCAACGCTTTTACTTTTTGTTCTATTTCTTTTCTGCTCATATTTCTTTAATTATTATTGTTTCAATTTACAAACTAAAATACTATGTCCCTGGCCCAAGCCATCGAATATTTCCTCTATTTCCAATCCTGCCTTACCGATACATTCTGACAAATCATTCGTATGATACATTTTGCTGTTCCCGTTTGCTAAAGCAGCAAAATAGAGCGAAGTCATCGTAAGACAAAAAGCAGCCGGTTCGAAATGCTGACGGTCCCAAAGTGTCTCCATGATGTATAACCGGGTTTGACCCGACATCACTTCCCTGGCGCGTAAAAGAATGCTGACGATTTCATCCATAGAAAAACAATCCAGAAACTGAGACATCCATATTGCATCCACACCACCTTCCCGACGGGGGAACGCACTGTTTTTATCCAAAAGGTTCATGCCGAATCCCTTTATCCGTCTGGCTTCTGCATCAGGCATTATCTGTTTTTTCATCATCTCTATCTGCTGCGGCAAATCCAGAACAGTCACCTCGACCTCTTTATCAAAATGCACACATTGTAAAGCCCATTTGCCCGTATTTCCACCTACATCATACAACGAGCGTGTCTGATGCTTCTTAAACACAATCTGCAAAGCTTCAGGGAAAGAGGCATCACTGTAAAAATGGTCAAATGCAAACCATGAACGCTGCACCTGCTCCGGCAACTCCGAAAGACCTTCATAAATAGTAGGCCAACCGCCGAAATGTTTCAGTCCCACGGGCTTTCCCTCTTTCAAGGATGCTTCCAGATGAAACCACCCTTCATAATTCACATCCTGATTAAAATCGATATTAACCCGGGTAGCCGGATCGTTTATCAGAAACCAACCAGTCTTGCTCAATGTATAACGTTCGGCCTGCACATCGACCAACAGAATACCTATGCTCAACGAAGCTTCCAGCAAACACTTGACTGCATACTCTGACTGTTTCGTCTTCTTCACGATTTCTTCAAGTGTAAGACCTTCTCCAGAATCTCTTATCAGATCCAGGATGCCCCATTTAAGCATAATCCTAGCAACTTGGAATACCACAGGTCCCCACGCAATAAACTCTGCCAAGCGTTGTGCTTCGCGTGCCGATAAATGTTCCTTCGTGTACCGTTCTTCCAATGCAGGAAATAAATGTATCATTGTTTCGCTTTTTTCTTTTCAACCTTTATCATCTTTGCCATACGTTTGGCCAACGCTTCACCGGTAGACTTACACCCGTCACCCATCAGGTTCATGTTAGAGCCAAAGGTACCTCCATCTCCTTTTATGTCTGAAATCGTAGCAATCACATTCCCGTCGATGTCTAAAATCTCAGCATTGCTGAGCATGTCACCTTTCCTGCTGACTGACACGACATTTACCTTAACCGTATAGTCAGCTTTTGGGAAATTGCCCAATATAAAACCTACTTTTTCCTCATCGTTAAATTCTTCAACCAATTTAGCAATCACTTCATTCTTTCCTTTGGCATAACTCGGCTCATAGGTTGAAAAAGCATTTTCATCCATGTTATGTATAGAAGCATTCGAAAAATCGACAACCAGATTAACTACCTGTGCTTGGCTTACATCCAATATTGTTTTTTCTTGAGCTCCCACATAAAATAAGCTTCCCAGTACAAACACAAGGGACAAAATAACCTTCTTCATCATTCAAAAATATTTATTTGTTTAACTTCTTAATAACCAATGCCGAATTTGTTCCTCCAAAGCCAAAAGAATTGCTTAATATAACATCCAACTCCATATCTATAGTCTTTGTAGCCAAATGCAACTTCTCCGAATATTCGTCCGGATTCATGAAATTAATGTTAGGAGCCACAAAATTATTCTGCATCATGACAATCGAATAAACCAGCTCGCTTGCACCTGCCATCCAGCATTCATGCCCGGTCATCGACTTCGTACTGGATATCCATGCATGTTTCTTGTCGAACAGACGGGATAAAGCCATCGCCTCTACCATGTCACCACGCGGTGTAGAGGTTGCATGGGCATTGATGTAATCTACATCGTCTGCCTCAATCGCAGCATCCTTCATTGCCCGCATCATGGCAAGTGCCGACCCTTCATCACTAGGCTGAGAGATACCTCCACCATTGCTGGAAAAGCCATAGCCGCATACTTCACATAAAATCTCTGCCCCCCGCGCCTTGGCATGTTCATACTCTTCAAGTACAAGAGCCGCTGCACCACCACTTGGTATCAAACCGTCACGGTCACGGTCGAAAGGGCGGGAAGCCTTGTCCGGCTCATCTGTCCGCATCGAAAAAGTACGGATAGCATCGAACGAGGACATTCCGTACATATTGACTTCCTGTGCTCCACCGCACAGAATCATGTCCTGCAATCCCTGCTTAATCAGCATATAGCCCAGACCTATCGAATGACTGCCGCTAGCACAAGCGGCACTTACCGTAAAGTTGATGCCACGCAAGCCAAAGATAGAGCACAAATTCATATTGACCGTAGAATTCATCGACTGGAAAATAGACCCGGAACCGACCAGTTCGGAGTCGTGTTTTTCCGCCATAATCTGATAACCTTTGATGACGGCCTCTGCTGTAGAATCGTTTCCGAAAATACAGCCCACCTCATTGCCTGCCAAATAAGAGCTGTCTACACCTGCCATCCGGAAAGCCTCACGGGCTGCCATATATGCATATTCGGCTTCTTCCGACAGGCAAGCCCGCTGACGGCGGTCAAGCAATCCTTTCAATTGGGGCTTTTCTACGATTCCCGTCAGAGGCGACCTGAATCCATAAGCGATACGGGCTTTATCAATACCTATACCCGATTTTCCTTCATACAAAGAACACTTGATAGTATCTATATCTGTACCGATGCACGTCCATGCACCGATACCGGTAACTACTACTCTCTTATTCATAAGCCCTATGCACTAAGTATACAAACCACCGTTTATCGAAATCACCTCGCCTGTAATATAACCGGCTGCATCCGAGCACAAGAATCCGACCAATGCTGCCACTTCTTCCGGCTTGCCGAAACGATTCATCGGAACCATCTTCTTCAGGTCTTCAACAGGCAAATCTTTGGTCATATCGCTTTCGATGAACCCAGGAGCAACGGCATTAACCGTCACATTCCGACTGGCAACTTCTTGTGCCAAAGCTTTGGTCGCACCTATCAACGCCGCTTTTGCTGCACTGTAATTTGTCTGTCCAGGCATACCTTTCAGTCCCGACAGAGAAGCCATGTTGACAATATGCCCTCCGTGTTTTCTCATCAGCATTTTAGGCAACAATTTCCGTGTCACGTAATAAAAACCGTTCAGCGAAGTATTGATGACATCATGCCAGTCCTGTTCAGGCATCATAAACATCAGGTTATCCCGCCGTATGCCTGCATTATTAATAAGGTATGCTATATAATCATCCGGATGGTTTTGTTCCCATGCATCCAAAGCCGCAGAGACTTCCTGCTCGTTTCCGACATCAAACTTCAGTAACTCTGCGCTTCCACCACGGGAAACAACCGTATCTAAAACCTCACGGGCTGCTGTATCATTAGACTGATAATTAATCAGAACCGGTATACCCATTTGCGACAGTGTCAGACAAACCGCCCGTCCTATCCCTCTTGAGCCACCTGTTACTAGAGCGTATTTCATATTTAATTGGCTATTTTATAAAAAAATTATTCACGCGCAAAATTATAAAATACCATTCAAAAGACAAAACTACTTATCTTCTTTTTCAGAGCAAACGCATCTAAATTATGCAGATTATCCTCAACGGCGGAAAGATTGTCTGAAGTAGTACTGCATCTGCCAATGAAGTATATATCCGTAGACGGATGAAGTATCAATTCATGGATTACTTCCTTTGTTCGTCCGCAGAAGCCGACTGCATGAAAAGTCCCTTACAGTCAGGACTGCTGTCCCAGCGGAATAGGACTACAGTCCTATATAGGGTAGGACTGCAGTCCTGGCTGCAAGGGACTGAGCGAGGACTGAACTGCTACGAACTGGAAAGTAGTATGCTGCCGGGAATTGATTTGCAATTCCATACTCACTGAATCCGCCTTGCAATCGTAATGCAGATACCGGTCAGTAGCCGGACACGCAATGCCAACCGTTTGAGAAGATATGGTATAAAACCGGTTCCAATAGGCAGAGACTACCGGATACTTTTCCTTATATTCCAACAGCATCTTTTACCATCAGCAGACATCCGCCAAAGGCCGCACGGACCATTATAAATGAAATCCGGTGTAAAACAAAGGAAACTGCCGTCGGGCAACAACGTTATATGATTAGCCATATATTCAGTCGTAATCGTACGAAGAAAATCACCGGCAAAAGTATATACATGAATTTTCCCCGCCACCTTATCATATACATACAAGGCTTCGGGATGACTGCCGACCATCAGACGGGTAACCGTAGTATATTCGCCGGGACCTTGCCCTTGCCGATGAATCTTATTAAGAAAAGTACCGTCTTTCGTAAAACGGTAAATAGCCTGCTGAAGCTGGTCGTAAACGAACAGGCAGCTGTCGGATGTACAGACCTGAACCGGCCTGCCTATCACCTCGCCCTTGGGAAGAGACAAAGGAATAATCTGCTTAGCCGACACAATATCAGCCAATGAAAGACATTCTTCCACAACCGAAAAATCCACATCGACCGAAACCTTGCATGATTCACTGTCCGAACGGAAAGAACGGGAACATCCACAAAGCAAAAATACTAAAATCACATACACATACTTCATCTTGTTTACTCTCATATTGAAATTAATATCACAGAACGCATAATCCTACAGCCGAATCATGCGTTCGATATAAATATTCTTCACAAAATCTCCTATACTATTAAGGACAAACATCCATCGCAGAACAAGCACTATATTTATTCGCAGTATATTTACAACAGGGCATTTCCGTATACATATGGAATTCAGGTATATACAGTTTGTATGTAGAAGCCATATAACCTTTTTTAAAGGTCTCTTCATTTCCATGATCCCCTCCTGTATTTTCATCCCTTGCCAACGCTTCCACATTGGCAAGAGCCAAGTCTGACATCATTTCTTTATTCTGCGCCTGATAAGCCGTTACACCTGCGACTACAGCCAAAGCGGCTGCAAACGTGATTTTCAATATATTCTTTTTCATCTTTTGCTAATTTTTATGTTATTATTGTTTTTCATTGATACCTGCGAAGCTGCAAATCACCGGTTTGCACATCTTCTGTTGTATTCTTAGAAGCTGTTTTGAATTTCTCCAAAAAGTTTTTCTTGGCTTGATGTATCCGTTTCCGTGTGTGCTTTGGGTGATTTTTTGGTCCTTTGCGCGGTATGAAAATGTGCATTTTGTATATGCCACGTAGCAGAGACGATGTGCACATCGTCTCTACAAAAGCGGTGCGAAATGTTCAAGAAAATGCACAAATTCATACCGCGCATGGTATAATATCAAAATAGTAAAGAGTAAATTACAATATGAATACCGCAATGAGCCAATGTAGGGACGGTGTCCGCCCGCCCGTATGCGCCTGCGTGGATGTATTCGGGCAGGCAAACCCTTCCCTACAAGTTAATTGGCAAGATGCGGAATTCATTAAAATATTCTACGTGCTGATTGGGGGTAAACAGGTGAAAAACACGTCTTATCGGCATCAGGAGACGTACGCCTCACCATGTATATGTGAAAAAATCCGCTCAAGAATACACAGAATAAGAAAAAACGGTTATCTTTGCTTTACATTAACCTCAAAAACGACAAATATCATGTTTACAATTCAAGCAAACCCGTCCGGCACACGGACTATGGAAATATCAGAAGAACACCTGAAAACCATTGAAAAATATGCCTTGTTCCAACACCTGATAGACAGCAACGGCATTGTAGACGAATCGGTTCTGGACAAACTGAAACTGAACGTGCGTTCGCTCATCGTTTCTTCTGAAGGTAATTGCAAAGACCTGCTCGACCTGTGCATTGATGTGATTTATCACAACAACATGAAAGCATTTGGCCTGTATCAGCTTATCCAGCTGTACATCAAATGGCAACGTGAGCAGGAAGGCAGCCTTAGCCCCGAACTGCTGAACGAACCTCTGAACTGAGAAACTGTTTTGAATTTCTACATTCACACGGAGGGCACGGAGATAAACAGATAAACAAAAAGAGAGTCTTTCTGTGTCCTCCTTATGATGAAAACCTCAAACCCTGAAATCTCCCAATGACAAACAAAACCTATCAACTGACAGACTGGCTACCTACGACAAAAAAAGAAGTGGAACTGAGAGGCTGGAACGAACTGGATGTCATCTTATTCAGCGGAGACGCGTATATCGACCATCCTTCGTTCGGTGCTGCCGTCATCGGGCGTATTCTGGAAGCAGAGGGACTGAAAGTAGCCATTGTGCCCCAACCTAACTGGCGTGACGACCTGCGTGACTTCAAAAAGCTGGGGCGCCCACGCCTGTTCTTCGGTATAAGCGCCGGAAGTATGGACAGCATGGTAAACAAATATACTGCCAACAAACGGTTGCGGAGCGAAGATGCCTATACCCCCGACGGAAGACACGACATGCGGCCGGAATATCCGAGCATAGTATATACACGCATCCTGAAAGAACTGTATCCGGATGTACCCGTCGTGCTGGGAGGTATCGAAGCATCCCTGCGCCGCCTGACGCATTACGACTATTGGCAAGATAAAGTATGCCCTTCTATCCTGATAACTTCAGGTGCCAATCTGCTGATATACGGCATGGGCGAAAAGCCCATAACCGAACTGTGCCGGCGCATGAAAACATGCGGCACGCCACTACCCACCGACATTCCACAAACGGCTTATCTGGCCGACCGGAAAAGTTTTGCAGCAGAAGAAACAGACCTGCACCTCTTCTCGCATGAAGAATGCCTTGCCGACAAACGTAAACAGGCGCAGAACTTCCGCCACATCGAAGAAGAATCGAACAAATATGAAGCATTGCGTATTTGGCAGGAAACAGGCGATAAGGTAGTAGTCGTAAATCCACCTTATCCACCCATGAGCCAAAAAGAACTGGACTATTCGTTCGACCTTCCTTATACACGCTTGCCTCATCCGAAATACAAAGGCAAGCGCATCCCTGCATACGATATGATTAAATTCTCGGTCAATATCCACCGGGGATGTTTCGGAGGCTGCGCATTCTGTACCATATCGGCACACCAAGGAAAATTCATCGTGAGCCGAAGCAAGGAAAGCATTCTGAAAGAAGTAAAAGCAATTACAGAAATGCCCGACTTCAAAGGTTACCTAAGCGATTTGGGCGGACCATCTGCCAACATGTATGCCATGCATGGCAAAGATGAAAAGTTGTGTCACAAGTGCAAACGCCCTTCGTGTGTGCACCCGAAAATTTGTCCGAACCTGAATACCGACCATCGCCCGCTACTGGACATCTATCACAGCGTGGATGCCTTGCCCGGCATCAAAAAGAGTTTCATCGGAAGCGGAGTGCGCTACGACCTGTTATTACATCAAAGCAAAGACCCTGAAGTAAATCGGAGTGCAGCACAGTATACGCGCGAACTCATCGTACGTCATGTAAGCGGACGGCTGAAAGTAGCTCCTGAACATACAAGCCCACGGGTATTGGACATCATGCGCAAACCTCCGTTCGAACAATTCTATGAATTCAAACGAATCTTCGACCGCCTGAACCGTGAATTGAACCTGCGCCAACAGATTATTCCCTATTTCATCAGCAGTCATCCCGGATGTACAGAAGAGGACATGGCCGAACTTGCCGTCATCACTAAAAAGCTGGACTTTCATTTAGAACAGGTACAAGACTTTACACCTACTCCCATGACTGTCGCAACAGAAGCCTGGTACACAGGTGTGCATCCATACACACTGGAACCCGTTTTCTCGGCAAAAACACAGAAAGAAAAGTTGGCGCAACGTATGTTCTTCTTCTGGTATAAGCCTGAAGAACGGCGCAAAATCATTGCCGAACTGAAACGGATAGGGAGAAGCGACCTGATAAAGAAACTGTATTGATACTGTTCTGCCCCCAAAAGGTGTGTCAAGACAAACAGACACACCTCCAACACTCAGCTGTTTATTTATGCAAAATACGTACTGGCATCAGCCGGTAAAGCATCTTGCGGGTCATGATTTTATGATTCAAGAAATTCACAATATAACCAGTAATAAGTGCTGCTACAACCGAGCCTTCACGTACTCCTTCAATACTTCGAGTAAAACCTAACGAAAGAAGCACGGCTATCAGAACCAACGTTACATCGAAACCAACCTTTACATTACCGAATTCCTTATGCAAACGGCGAGAAAGATATTTCACTGTTCCTTCAGCACTCATCATCGCTACCTTAGGCTTGATTTCGAACACCACACCTACCGACTGAACCAGACATCCCGTCAACAAAACTCCTATTGACATCAGGTAACCCGTAGTATGCAACTCTGAAGTAAGCCACATGTTCAAATCAATAAATGCAGAAAATACGAACGACAAGGGTATCTGAAGCAAGATTTCTACCACATCTTTGCGCGTACCGTACCTACCCCGGATAAGCCAAAGCTGAATCAGTACCATCAGCATATTGGTGATAAATGTCCATGTTCCCAAGGTAAGCGGAGTATTCAGACTCAACACGTAATTGGTACTGGAAATGGGGGTGGTTCCTAATGCCGAATGCACAATCAATACGATTCCCATTGCCAAGAAATACAGACCTAAAATAAAAACCAAATACCTTTTAATCAAACTTTCCTTTTCCATATCGCTTTATGAAACTATTTATATTTGCATGCAAAGGTACTGTTTTTCTGGGAAAAACGGATAAGACATTCAGAGTTTGTGGAATAAAAAAATCGGGTACAAGGACACTTTTCTATTTAATAAATGTCCGTAATTAGCCAATCCGTTTGAGTTGCAAACGCAGTAGTACTGCGTTTGCCGATGAAGATATATTCGTAGGCGGATGCAGTATATATTCAACCGCGAACGCAGTATATATTCATTTTTCAGGGGTATATATTGGCTAAAGGACATTCATTTCTATTTACGGTATCCTTGCGTCCCGATTTCTTCTCTTATTGTTTCGTTACAACGGCTTATACTCTACAAAAGCCTCCATCGCCTCGTAGCAGGCAAGCCCCAATTTGTCGTAAAGCGAAGCTGTGCCACGGTTGCGGTCTTCGCTGCGTTGCCAGAAGAGGCGCTCGTCATTGCCCAGGAACGGGGCACTCTCCATCTGAGACTGGTGCTTCAGGATGGAATTCCGTTTCGCACGAAGCTCTTCGGGACTGAACGGCACAGCCATCTCGATGTTCTCGATTTCCCATTCCGCCCATGCCCCGCGGTACATCCAGATGCGGCAATCCTTCAACCATGCGGCACCGGCATTCTTTTCCTCGTCAATAGCTGCCAGTACGGCATCGGTGCAGACACGGTGCGTGCCATGGGGGTCGGCAAGGTCGCCGGCTACATAAATCTGGTGCGGCTGTACTTCCTGCAACAGCTTCTGGACGATTTGCACATCCGTCTCGCTAATGGGGTTCTTCTCGATGCGCCCCGTCTCGTAGAAAGGAAGGTCGAGGAAATGCACATGGTCCAGCGGGATGCGGTTATACGTGCATGCCGTGCGTGCCTCTCCCCTACGTATCAACCCCTTTATGGTCAGGATGTCACGCGTGTCGATGTCGCCTTCCTTCTTCTGAAGCAGGAACTGCTTGATGTCGGCATACATCTTGCGGATGGTCTCGTTCTGATTCTCATCAAAAAGCTGGTTGAAACCGTTGATGAAGTGCATGAAGCGTACCACCTCCTCATCGCCTACGGCAATATTGCCCGAAGTCTCGTATGCCACATGCACGTCGTGACCCTGCTGCACCAGACGGCGGATGGTGCCGCCCATGGATATCACATCGTCATCGGGATGCGGAGAAAAGACGACCACACGCTTGGGGAACGGCTTGGCACGCTCCGGACGGTAGGTGTCATCCGCATTGGGCTTGCCGCCGGGCCAGCCGGTGATGGTATGCTGAAGGTCGTTGAATATCTTGATGTTCACATTATAGGCAGAGCCGTAAAGCACCAGCAGCTCGCTCAAGCCGTTCTCGTTATAATCCTTGTTGGTCAGCTTCAGAATCGGTTTTCCGGTCAAAAGGCAAAGCCATACGATGGCACTCCGGATCAGCTTGTCGTTCCATTCGCAGCTAGTCACCAGCCACGGGCGCTGGATGCGCGTCAGGTGTGAAGCAGCGGGCAAGTCGATGCAGACGGTCGCATTCTGGTGCATCTGGAGGTAAGAAGCGGGAAGCGTATCCGAAATCTTATCCTCTACCGCCTGCTTGATAATATCGGTCTTGTCATCGCCCCAGGCAAGCAGATACACACGGCGGGCTTCTATAATCGTATTGATGCCCATCGTAATGGAACAAGGAGGCAGGTTGTCCACGCCCAGGTTATGCGCCGCTTCCGAACGGGAAGTACTGTCCACAAATATCAGGCGCGTAATGGAAGCCGCCGTAGAGCCGGGCTCGTTCATGGCGACATTCCCTTCCCTGCCGATGCCCATAAGGACGATGTCCAGTCCGCCGTAGGTCTTGATGCGCTGTTCATACAGCAGGCAATGGTCTATGACCGCATCCTGCGGAATCGTGCCGTCCGGAGTAAACACGTTCTGCCGGTCGATGTCCACCTGGTTCAGGAAAAGCTCATTCAGCTGGCCGATGCTGCTGCTCCCCTGCTCTGATAAAGGATAGTATTCATACAGATTAAATATCACCGCATTACGGAAGCTGACGCCTTCTTCCTTATGGCGGCGCACCAGTTCGGCGTAAAGCGGACGGAGCGAAGCCCCCGTGCCCAAAGCCAACGTACAGAACTTGCCGTCATGCTGGCGTTCCTGTATCTTGCGGATAACCT
>NZ_NFKD01000080.1:0-17129 GCF_002160215.1 Bacteroides sp. An19
TTGCCGCCAGCTTCCTTCAGATTCCACCTCACGATGGACACCCTTGCTTTTGGCTGTATGATTCCCGCTATTAGGGCTCATTGGGGACTTGCACCCGTTAGCTAATACTCATGCCGAGCGTACTACAAAGAAAGCTGCCTCAATTCATTATCGAGACAGCTTCTTCATCTTCCGGCAGGCATGCTCACACACCATGCCGCTTATTTCCGAATATATCACTTGCTTTTTTTACCCCAGTAAGTTTTATAATCATCACCATAGCCGGCATAAACGATAGTATGGGTTCTGGGAGATGCCTCCCAATCGGTTTCACGCTGCAAGTAAAGTTCTACCCCATTATCCAACGTCAGGATACGCTTGCTGCTGTCATACGTCCACGTAGCTCCTTCCCAGTCACCTGCAGTTACGGTATGGTCGGCGGCAAGGGTCATCGTGGCTGAAGTCTTCTGTTCTCCATAAGCGTATGACAAGTCGATGTTCTCCCAATTACCTATCAGTTCGCTTTCAGTAATCTCCACCTGCGGCACGGCACCGTAACGTTCAGGCATCACTACCGGCCAGCCATCTTCGGTCCATCGTATGCAACGCACCTGCCCCATCATAATGGCATTGGAAGCATTGATTCCCGGTACATCTACAGGGAATCTGCCTTGCGAAGCGAAATACCAGTTGCCTTCACCATCATCGAACACACAGCAATGCGAAATACCTACCCAGCCATCGTTGCCATTGAACTTATACGGATGAGTCAATATCGGGAAAGCTTCGCCTCCAACGGTTGTCACATCCGTACCGTCCATGCCCACATAAGGACCTGCAATATTCGTGGAACGCACTACACGGGTATTGTAGGGCACCTCCAATGCATCGTATGCCAGGAACAGGTAATAGTATCCGTCGTGATAAATCAGTTCCGGACCTTCTGAACCTTGCCAGCGATTACCCATCTGGCGGGTAGCTATCAGTTGTCCGTATGCAGCGATGTCTGCATCCGTACCCCACGGATCAGGCAATTCAGCCTTTACCTTGCCCGTTGCTTCGTCAAGTTCTACCAGTGCGATGCCGCTATGCCAAGAACCGTATGCCATGTAGTGGCGTCCATCATTGTCAATGATATAGCTGGGGTCAATGGCATTCCATTTATAATAGCAGTTTTCATTCCAATAATCATCCGCACTGGCATTGACATAGAAATCCAATCCTCTATCGGAAGCATTGGTAATGACATAGCCCTTGTCTTCCCACCCGTCGTTGTTTGCCGGATTGGAATTCTCCATCAAGCCGATGAATGCACGTTCGCTCCATGTTCCGTCACCGCTTAACGTACCGGGACAGACAATGGAATAGTACATACGATACAATCCGTTCCGCACTTTCCGTACGCAAGGTGCCCAATAGCCGAAGTCAGCCTCATCGGCTGTAGTCGGCTCCAATCCCATAGCTGCACGGATCTCATTCAGTTTTGGGATAACCCAATCGGGCAGGCTCTGCATCGTACCTCCCAAGTATTCCCAATCTACCAAGTTTTGCGAACGGCGTCCGTGGAAATGCCCACCTGCCATATGAGCGTTGCCATACGAAGCATCAGTCTGATACATGTAATAATACCCGTCTTCTGCAAGCACCACAGAAGGGTCATGCACATTGCTCAGGTTCCAGCGGCTACGGTCCGTCCAGTCAGCGATGCTGGTATAGTTATCCTCATAAGCGGGAGCTACATAGTTCGCAAGCTGTTCGTCGATGGGCTGGCTTTCGGTGGTAGCTTCCAGCGCATCCGAGTAGGTGTAACGGCTGTTGCCATATACGAATGCGCGAATATAATAAGTGGTATTGCCCATCAAGCCTGAAATGGTGGCACTGAAATTTTCGTCTGCTTCTACCATATTGTCATTGACAGTAGGAGCCTGCGAATTGGCACTGTAACAGAACCCCCTCCGGACAATGCTTCCTGTATTACCGGTTACCGAGGAAGCTACAGTCAGCGAAGTGCCTGTACTTGCGGTTACTTCCGGTACAGCTACGGTTACATCGCTACTTTGATTGTATTCTACTTCGTTGTCATCCGAACAGCCTACGAATGTAAAGACGGCCAACAAAGATATCCAAATTAATGATAACTTTTTCATGTGTGTCAAGTTTAAAAATCATGCCATCCCCCTATTAGAGGGGACGGCATGAATAGAATAAGGAAATGAAAAATTATTCACCAAAAACAAGATGGCTTCCGTCTACCGTCAGCGCAAAGTTCAAGTCTTCAGGATCGATGGTAGTTATACCCAAATAATATTGGATAGAAGTTGTGCCATCTGTTCCGTTCATGATAGCCTGAACATCAGCGGTACCATTGCCGCAATTGGTTACATAAACCGTAACTTCTGCACCGTTCATGGTAGCAAGCCAAGCAGCCCAGTCGGATTGACCGCCACTGAGACGCAGATTGGCGTTTCCATCATATCCGGCACCCCAACCATAGTTATCAGCACGGACAACTCCATATTCTACAGTCGTATCAGTCTTACGAAGAACTACTACATAGTTGTTCCAGTTGCCAGCCAAGCTGCTGTAATTTGTGAACATAATCGATTTAGTTTCGCCTGAAGGCACGTTGAAGTCATCAGAGAAAGCACCCCAGAAAGCAGTTGAATTATCTTCTGCTCCTACGATAGCCGTACTATTTGTTACTTCTGACACTGCAGATTCGGCAACGGTAACCTCTACCGTAGCAGTCACTCCTTCGTCAGCAGTAATGGTAACGGTATGCGTACCTACTGTAGCCGGAACTGTAGAGAATGTAAGCCTTGAGTTTGCGATAGTTCCTGTTCCTCCACTTACATAAGTTGCTGTCACTTCCATGCCAGTAGGGTCAAAGGCTAACGTACGGTCTGTCATTCCTTCGGTTGCTGCCGAAGTATAATAATAATAGGTAGTACGGGAAGGTTGCGTGGTCACTTCAATGGAAGCTATTTGTTCTACCAATTCAAATGCAGCACTTGCGATAACCGGCTGGTCACAGTTTTCACCTTGTTGGGTCTTGTTATAAGCTGCAACCAAGTTCTTCATACCCGGTGTTTCCATATCAGGAATAACCGAGAAGGTTAGTTCGGAAGAAGCTACAGTAGCCGTTACCCCTTCTTCAAAGGTAACAACGGCCGATACATTGGCTATTACAGAGTCGAGTGGCGTACCGATATTGACAATTTCGGGCACACCTTGCAATTCCATCGATACGGGATTCTTATCATCAGCAGAAGTAAGGCCGCCGATAGGTTCAATATTGGTCTGCAAGAAATTGATGTAAGAACCTTCAGGCACCAAGTAACAGCGGATATTGGTATTGCTTTCATCAGCATTCAGATTCACAAGAGCAGTCGGTTGGTTGTAGGTCTTGGTAACTGTACCATTGGTCATTCTGACACTGAATGCACCCTCGACAGAGCGGTCAACAGTAAGTGTTACCCTTCCACCCAATTGGGCTATACCTTCATCAGTATCGGTCTCGAAAGTGAGCGTACTTTGAACGTAAGAGCGGTCGATATAATCTCCCCATTCGGAGTTTCCCGAAGGCTGATTATCGTAGCGTATTGCCCCATATTCCAAATAGCCTTCGCCTTCACGATCAACATCATTGCAAATGATTAATGCAAAATTCTTATACGTATTCGATGCGTCAGGATTAATATTCAGGTTGAACACTGCATTCCACTTCTGACCATCGGGGATTACATAATACTTAGAGAAAACAGTCCACCAGCCTGTACTATAATCTGTACTTCCGATAGTATACACATCTTCCATCATACCTTCCAGTTCTTCATCGCCGGAATTTTGCGAATTGGCTATAGAATCCACCTTTTCGGAAAGCCAATCGGGCGAGTCCACCTCATAAAAGTGTTCGTCTTCACAACCGGCCAATGCCAGCAATCCCAAGACAAAAGAGCCGCAAACGGTTGCTATTTTATTGAAATGTTTCATGGTCTTATAATATAAAATTAGTAATTGATTAAGGCCTCTCCCACCCTAAGCAGCCGGGAGAGCACCCGTTTTTATTTTGCTAATTGTCAATTATCAATTGTCAATTATTTAAGTCCACAACCGGACGTACCGTCCAACCGTTGTCACGGAAGTAAGAAGAGTTGTCCGTACTGTAGTTAGCCGAGTTACCTTGCAGGCTCGGATTTTTGTTGGTCAACGTCTGCTGGATAGGCAAGAATTCATGTCCCTGTACGTAGGTATCGAATCCACTCTTCAATTCCGGGTCAGAACCAATGTTGCTATAGTCAACCGGAAGCATCACTTTGCCCGGATCATTCGTAATGCGGACTACAGAGTGTTCCTTCATCTGCTGCAAACGGCCTGCATCGTAGAAGAAGCCCCAACGGATAAGGTCAAAACCACGACCATACTCGCAACCGAATTCTTTCGGACGCTCTACATTGGCAATCTGCTCAAAAAGCTTATCGGCTGTATTGAAATCAGCAAGTTGCAAATCGGGTAAATCCACACGACCGCGTACTTCATTAATCCAGTTAATGGCACGCTGGGTAGGCCCGTTCACTTCATTCTCGCATTCTGCGGCACGAAGCAATACATCCGAATAACGCATCAGGCGGACATTGATACCATCGTGCAAACCTGTAACCACTGTGCTATACAGACCGGTACGGAGGTTGGTGTATTTAGCGACAGGAATACCGCCGTAACTGTTATTGGTACGGATGGTATCGGAAGCCGTAATAGGTTGTGTATAGGCTACGTTACCATATTCGAAACCTTCCCAATCGGCTTCATAGGTACCCAGGGTCCAATAGAGACGTGGGTCAAGCGTACCGTTTATTGTACGTTCGCTCTTGAAGAGGTCGTACAGCCAGTTGGTAGCCGAAAGGTCGGCCCATCCACCGAAATCACCCGGAGCAAAGTTACTTTCGATAGCCGAACCTTGCGTAGCATTGGGACTGGTATTTACCGGTGTCCATTCGTCATCGGTGCCCTGCGAGGCATAATCCAAGAATTGGATTTCGAACAAGCTTTCTTCGTTGTTTTCGTATGCAGAGCCTTCGCGGAAGTTATCGCCATAGTTATCCATCAACCGATACGTACCATAGCGACCGCTGATAATGTCTTCCAGCACCGTAAGCGCTTCGCTAAACTTGTGACGCACCATCAGCGTACGGGCATAAAAACCAGCCGCTGAACCACAAGTGGCACGACCACCAGCCCATTCACCGCCTGTATCACGCGAAGGCAATAATTCCATAGCCTGTTGGAAATCGGCTTCCACTTGGTCGAGCACTTCATCGTAGGTGCTATTGGTACCGTAAAGTCCGTCCAGTGAAGAGTAGGTATCATAACTTGTAATCAGAGGCGGGTTTTGGTAATAGCCTGCCAAGTTATAGTAAGACAATCCGCGGATAAAGAGCGCTTGCCCTTTGATGCGTCTCAGGTTTTCCGAAAGCTGGCTGTTATCTTCGCCTACGCGGGAAAGGATAAAGTTGCATACGTTGATGGTGTAGTACCACTCACGCCAGGGCCACCAGGCAATATCACCTGTAACCAGTACGGTAAAGTCGTCAAATTCCATGTACCATACTTGCGAAGAGTTCCACACTTCATCGCCACGGCACGCGTCGATGGTATAGCCTACACGGGCATACGACCCTTCCATACGCATGTGGTTATAGGCAGCAATCACACACTCCTCCAAGTCATCGACTGTATTACCGAAAGTAGCAGTAGTTTGTTGGTTGGGATTCACCACATCCAAATTATCCATGCACGAAGTCAGTGTTCCGACTCCAAACAGGAAAGCAAGTGAATATTTTAATAGTTTCATACAATAATGTTTTTAGCAGTTAGAATTAGAATGAGAAATGAAGGCCACACATAAAGGTACGTGCCGTCGGGAACGAACAGAAGTTATAACCCGGAGTAAAGGTACCTCCAGCATAGTCCACATTGTATCCTTTGTAACCGGTAAACGTGTGGACGTTTTGTGCCGACACATAGAGGCGGACATCTGATACATATTTGCCGAACCACTTGTCGGGGAAGTTATAACCCAACTCGATATTGGCAATCTTCCAATAAGCGGCATTCTGAATCTTACGTTCGCTGAACAAGTCGTTCCATGCGTAAGTCGCACTGTTTGTTATGTAGGTACGCGGTACATTCGAAATATAAGTAGAACCGTCTTCACTCCAGCGGTTGGCATCCAGTATCGCTACATCCTTGTTGCCATAGCCATAGCAAGAGTTAAGCGAGTTGTAAATGTCATCAGCCACGTGGTAGTTCAAGGCACCAAAGGTAGCAATGCTCAGGTCAAAGTTCTTGTATTCGAAACGGAAATTCAAGCCGAAGTTGATTTTAGGCAGACCGCTGCCCAATACCACTTGGTCGTATTCATTGATTACACCGTCGGGAGTGCCGTCGGGACCGCTGACATCCTCATACAGGCAATCGCCCACTTGGGCACCTTGCTGGGTAGCATGGTTGTCAAGGTCTGCTTGTGTACGGGCAATGCCTTCGTATTTCCAACCATAGAACTTACCGATTTCTTCACCGACCTCCGTAATATAAGCTCCACTAATATAGGCTTCATCCGTAAAACCTAACGAAGTGACTTTATTTTTCAGCGTACTAAGGTTGGCCGATATTTCATATTTGAACGCATGGTCGCGGTTGCGGTAGGTAGCAGCGAACTCAAAACCGGAGTTGTCCATCGAGGCGGCATTCATCGTAACGGTCGTATTCGATACACCTGCCTGTTCGGGTACAGGAACACTATACAGCAAGTCTTGGTTGGTATTTTTATACCATTCGGCGGTGAACTCTAAGCGATTGTTGAAGAAAGCGAGGTCGATACCTACGTTGTAAGTTTTCTTCTTTTCCCAAGACAGGTTGTTGTCCACGAAGGTAGAAACGGCAGAACCGGTCACGGCAGAGTTATTGAAGCTATATGTCATATTGTTACGTGACATCACCGCCTGATACATATATTCACCGATGTTCTCGTTACCCAATTCACCGTAGCTGGCGCGAATCTTAAACAAGTTCACAACGTTCGGGTTAAAGGGGAAGAAACTTTCCTTATCGAAGCGCCAACCAATAGAAACAGAAGGGAAGGTACCCCAACGAATGCCCTTTGACAAGCGCGAGCTGGCATCCCGACGAACCGTAGCCGAGAACAAGTAACGGTCATCGAAGTTGTAGTTGACACGGCCAATGTAAGAGAAGATGGCGTGCTTGTAGTCGTAACTGGAAGAATAGGTGTTCGCACCGTTCTGCAGCTGGAGGAAATAAGGTTCGGTGTAGTTAAGTCCCCAACCGTTCAATGTATTGGTATGTTCTTCTTCATACGTCTGACCGGCAACGATATTCAGATGGTGTTTGCCAAAGGTACCATCGTAGGTCAAGATGTTTTCAATCAATGCAGTAGAATAGTCACGCGAAGCTTTTTCCAAGCGCTCGTTGCTCTTTGCCAAATACACACGGTTACTCTGTATCCATGCAGGAATCCACGTGAAGTCTGAGCAGTGCGTCTTGCTGTAAGACAGGTTGATGCGGTAATTCAGCTTGTGATTCTTGCTTTCGATGCCCAGCATCTTGAGCAAGTCCACATCGGCAGATCCTGTACCCACGAAACGGTCTACACGCGTATTGCGCTGCAACAGGTTGTTGACCAGCAACGGGTTAGAAGCCGAAATATCACCATGGATATTATCGTAATAAACACCATAGCCGTAAGCATCGTAATTATAGCCGTTGGCAGCTCCTACCTGACCATCGAGCACCCAGGTAGACGGGTCGTAAGCCATGATGGTAGGCTGCATCAGCAAAGTGGAACGTAACACGTTGCTCACGTCACCATACAATCCTTGCACATACTCGTTCGCATTAGACAATGCCATGTTATCCTGGTCGGAATGTGAATATACTATACTGGTCTGGAATTTGATGAACTTGGTATCCATGGTGTTGTTGACACGCGCGGTGAAACGTTCGAAGTTCGGTCCGGCTCCTTCCAGTGTTCCTTTCTGGCTATAGTAATCCAACGCTACGTTATAGGTATTATTGGCACCACCACCCGACAGGTTCACATTGTGATTTTGGCGGATACCCGTCTTGAACACTTCGTCAAACCAATCTGTATCTGTATCATCCATAAAATGATAAGTACCTGTCGCATTATCGACAAGGTATCCACCCGGCAACGGCGTATTGGAATTGGAAGCCGCCTGCCCCAAATACTGGCTGTACTGGTCGGCATTCATCACGTCGTAAACTCCCGAAGGAATATAGTCCACACCGAAATAGCCATTGTAATCCACCTTCAAGGGCTGGTCTTTCTGACCGCGCTTCGTGGTAATGATAATCACACCGTTGGCTGCACGCGAACCGTAGATAGCGGCAGCAGATGCATCTTTCAACACTTGGATTGTCTCAATATCATTGGCAGAGAAGTCACGGATAGACGTTCCCATAGGCACACCATCAATGACATACAGCGGAGCCGTACTACCAAAAGAACCGATACCACGAATACGTACGGTAGGGTCGGCACCCGGCTGACCGTCGGAAGTAATCTGCACACCGGCAACCTTACCTTCCAGCATGGTAGAAATGTTGGAATTAGATGTACGCTTCAATTCCTCTGCATTCACTACGGCTACAGAGCCGGTCAAGTCGGCTTTCTTCTGCGTACCGTAACCTACAACGACAACCTGCTCCAGCATCTGATCGTCCGGATCCAATTGGATTGGATCAAGGATTGCCCGGTTACGGACAGCAACCTCTCGGCTTTTATACCCCACAAAACTAACTACAAGAACAGCATTACCCGGAACGTCCAATTCAAAATTGCCGTCCAAATCGGCAGTTGTCCCTCCTTTTCCATCTTTAATCATAATCGTAGCTCCCAACAAGGGCATGCCTTGTTCGTCAACAACCTGACCTTTCACCTTAATAGTCTGTGATTGTGTCACAGCAGCCATAGAGGGTGCAGCATATACCGCTGTACCTCCCAAGGCACACAAGCCAAGCATTGCGGAAAAAATCAATTGTTTTCTCATTTTTCAATGGTATTAAATTATCAATAAATAAAACTCTTCCTTGCCTGTATAAAATCTCTTCGCAAATACCATCACCGGCAGTTCTGAAAAACATAAGTCTTCTATCTATACACCTTAATTATATAATAAGATGAAGGAAATCGAATCCGGCAAATACTGCCTACGACACTGATGAGTATGTTTTCGTTATTTTTCATAGTCGGGAAATCTTTAATAAATAATTAGTTGTTTTTATAGTATTTTCAAAGGTAAGCGATTCTGGTTAAAACAGAGGTAGACAAATGGATATTATTGGTGGACAAACCAAAAAATCAACTATCATACAAAAATAGAAGCCAAACAAAAACACTTCCCTACCGATTCACCAAGTCTTACAAAAACAGACTGATAATCAATGTAATTACTTAAAAACAAAAAACAGTTTCTAAATTGCCAGCTGATGTATAAAAGCGAATGTTCACAAATTGCTGTACGCTTACAGCCGAACGCAAGAAAAGCTTAAGAAGCTGTTTTGAATTTCTCCAAAAAGTTTTTCTTGGCTTGATGTATCCGTTTTCGTGCGTGCTTTGGGCGATTTTTTGGTCCTTTCCGCTCCTGTTCTTCGTCAGATAGCCCGCTATCTTCCTCATCACAAAAGCGAAAATGCCTCAAAAACTCATCCCAAATCATCGCACGATAAATTCAAAACAGCTTCTAAAGCCTATTTAAAATTGAGATACTCTGATTTAGAAGTTAACTATTGCTTGAAAGTCAAGATATAAGTAACACAGAATATTATAAAACACACATATCCTCACCTGCTTCTTCTTATTTATTAAGGATAAGCAGGTGGGGATATGTACATAAAAGAAGCATAATGCCACACGCCTGGGCACAAACAAATTCCGTCAACGGACAATATCGGTCGGATAAACAGACGGCATGTCTATCTTTCTCCAAATCTCATGAGACCATACATCGTCTCCTTTTTCTGCTGACTTGAACCGTACAAACATCAAGGTACCGTTTTCAGCCATTTCGTAATGCATCACATTGTCTTTACCGTCCAACTGAGGAAGATGGATGTTTTTCTTCACATGCTCGGTAAAAGTAGAATCATTGTTTTGGGTATATGTACCCGAACCAATAATAATCGCTCCCGTTGGCATCATAACTACATTGGTAAATTCACCACTTTCACCCAAAATTTTCAACGAATTACTTGGTTTCAAATCTCCCGGCAAGGCAGGCAATGAAGAACTGTAAAAACACATTTGCCATACACCGGTCAAAGAAGCCGAAGTATTCTCATTAAACAAATTTTGTGCAAACGTATTCACCACACCCATAAATGAGCACAATACTGCGATAATTAAAGAACGTGCTTTCATGATGTAAAATTTTAAAGTTAAACGAATAAGTGATGTACAAATATATAGAACTTTTCCGTAAAACCTTACTTTCGGACAGATAATTTAAAGGAGAAGAATGTTAAAGATATTAAAACAAGACAAGCTCGGAAAAGTCAAAAAGTTAAGCCAACAGTCCGGATGATTCATTATCAACCAGACTGTTGGCTTCTAAGAAACGGAGCGATAATGTCTTCTTCACTCCTCCAGCTTAATTTCTTTAATTCTTCAGCTTAAAACTCTGCGTTATGCGGTGTACGTGGGAAAGGTATCACATCGCGAATATTCGCCATACCAGTCACAAATAACAGCAAACGCTCAAAACCAAGTCCGAAACCAGAATGAGGACAACTTCCATACTTGCGGGTATCCAAATACCACCACATATCTTTCATCGGGATATTTAACTCCTGAATACGGGTCAGCAACTTATCATAATCGGCTTCACGCTCTGAACCACCGATGATTTCGCCAATCTTCGGGAATAAGACATCCATCGCACGGACAGTCTTGCCATCATCGTTCTGCTTCATGTAGAACGCCTTGATTTCTTTCGGGTAATCAGTCAATATTACCGGACGCTTGAAATGCTCTTCCACAAGGTAACGTTCGTGTTCCGAAGCCAAGTCTACGCCCCAATATACCGGGAACTCAAACTTATGTCCGTTGGCTACAGCTTCTTCCAATATCTTGATACCTTCTGTATAAGGCAAGCGGACGAAATCTTCTTTCAGCACACCCTGCAAGCGTTCAATCAGTTCCTTGTCGAAATGGTCGTTCAGGAACTTCACATCATCATAGCAATTATCAAGTGCCCATTGCACACAATACTTGATGAACTCTTCCGCCAAATCCATGTTGTCGTTAATGTCATTAAACGCTACCTCGGGTTCAATCATCCAGAATTCAGCCAAATGACGCGGTGTATTTGAATTTTCGGCACGGAACGTAGGACCAAACGTATAAATCGCCCCCAATGCCGTAGCAGCAAGTTCGCCTTCCAATTGACCGGATACGGTCAGACTTGCCTGCTTACCGAAGAAATCATCATCGTAAATGATGGAGCCATTTTCATCTTTCTTCAAGTCATAAAGGTTCAAGGTAGTGACCTGAAACATCTGACCAGCCCCTTCACAATCGGAAGCCGTAATCAGCGGTGTATGAAAATAAAAGAAACCACGGTCGTGGAAAAACTTATGAATGGCAATTGCCATATTATGGCGCAAACGGAATACAGCCCCAAACGTGTTGGTACGCGGACGCAAGTGTGCAATCTCCCGAAGGAATTCCATTGAATGCCCTTTTTTCTGCAACGGATAAGTATTGTCGCAAGTACCCAAAATCTCGATTTCACGTGCCTGCACCTCAGCAGCCTGCCCTGCACCGACCGATTCGACCAATACACCATTAACGCTTACACAGGCACCTGTAGTGATTTGTTTCAGCACTTCTTCATTGAAGTTGACAATGTCTACAACAACCTGTACATTATTTATAGTAGAACCGTCATTCAATGCAATAAAGCTGACTTGTTTGCTACCGCGGCGGGTACGTACCCAACCTTTCACATTGACCATCGTGCCAAAATCGCGACACTTCAGCAGGTCAACAATCTTTGTTCTACGAATCTTTTCCATTTTTCTGTCTGTTAGTTATTAAATCAAAACACAGAGACACTGCCTCAAAAACTCATCCCAAATCACCGCACGATAAATTCAAAACAGTTTCTGAGCATACCCCTTATGAAAACGTAAGATAACTCTCTGTTGTGCCTCTGTATTCATCGGTTGTCACTTTCTGCTTATTCAAACGACCCCATACGGAGCATGTTCACTTCGCGTTCTGTCAGATAACGCCAGTCACCCCGACGCAAGCCTTTCTTGGTCAGACCTGCAAAATATACACGGTCCAACTTGATAACACGATAGCCCAACGATTCGAAAATGCGGCGTACGATACGGTTCTTGCCCGAATGAATTTCGATACCTACCTGCGATTTGTCCGTATCAGAAGCATAACTTATCGCATCGGCATGTATTTCTCCATCATCCAATGTAATACCTGACACAATCTGATCCAGATCGGCTTTCGTCACATTCTTGTCCAGGTATACATGATAGATTTTTTTCTTCAAAAATTTCGGATGAGTCAATTTCGATGCCAGATCACCGTCGTTTGTCAACAACAGCACACCTGTCGTATTACGGTCCAGACGCCCTACCGGATAAATCCGCTCCTTGCAAGCACCTTTCACTATATCAAGCACAGTCTTACGTTCTTGTGGGTCGTCCGAAGTTGTCACACAGTCTTTCGGTTTATTCAGTAATACATACACCTTACGCTCTATACTGACCGGCTGGTCGTGGAATTTCACCTCATCACTGCGTTTGATTTTTGTTCCTAACTCGGTGACCACCTGTCCATTTACCGAAACCACACCAGCTGTGATAAACTCGTCAGCCTCCCGACGCGAGCAAATGCCTGCATTTGCCAAAAACTTATTCAAACGGATTGGTTCATTGGGATCTGTCAATATATCCTTGTACTCAATCTGTTTTTTCATGCTATATTTCGCATTGGGATTATAATCGGCAGTACGCGGACGGCCACCTTGCCGGTTATAACCTCCAGCATTGTTATTGAAACGCGGACGTTGCGGACGATAACCACCTTCTTCACCCTGCTGCTGTCCACCGTTGTAACGCGGACGGTATGGACGCTGTTCACCATCATTGTTGTCCTTATTATATCGAGGAGAATAAAAAGAACGCTGCGGACGATAGCCACCCTCTCCTTGCTGCCCACCATTATAACGCGGACGATATGGGCGCTGCTCACCGTTGTCGTCTCGGTTATAACGGGGCGTATAAGAAGAACGTTGCGGACGGTAACCGCCATCTTCATTCTGCTGCCCACCCTCATAGCGCGGACGATACGGGCGTTGCGGACGACCTTCTGTATTAGGATTAAAACGGGGACGGTGTCCGTACGCACTTCCTCCCTCACTCCGATTATACTTGCCAGCCCCTTCTCTGTTGTACGATTTGTAACCATCACGGCCAGACGGGGTGTTTCCCCCTTCTTGTCTGTTTTCTTTCTCTGCCATATTCTTTTTGCTTTTTATAAATTAATGATTATACCCTTCCCGGGCGTTATTTCTTTAGTTAACGAATTGACAAGGTACCAGGAAACCAGGTTTCATTTCTTGCAACCAAAAACTTTGTCAACTGGTACCTCGTGTCTAGTCAACGTTTTTTACATTCCTGTATAATTGTGAGGGGTAATCGCACGCAGTTCCTGCTTCACCCTTTCACTCACATTCAATGTTTCAATAAAATTTTTAATAGAAGCCTCGTTGATAACCTGATTGGTACGTGTCAGGTCTTTCAATGCCTCGTAAGGATGAGGATACCCTTCCCGGCGCAGAATCGTCTGAATGGCTTCTGCCACCACGCTCCAGCAATTGTCCAGGTCTTCATATATCTTGTGTTCGTTCAGCAACAGCTTGCCCAAACCTTTCAAAGAACTCTGGATAGCGATAATCGTATGTCCGAACGGAACGCCGATGTTGCGCAATACCGTAGAGTCGGTCAAGTCGCGTTGCAGACGCGACACCGGCAATTTAGCCGACAAGTGCGCAAGCACTGCATTCGCCATGCCCAGATTTCCTTCCGCATTCTCGAAATCAATCGGGTTCACCTTGTGAGGCATCGCACTCGAACCGACTTCGCCCGCCTTGATTTTCTGCTTGAAATATTCCATCGAAATGTATTGCCAAAAGTCACGGTTCATGTCGATCATGATTGTATTGATACGCTTCATTGCATCAAAGATAGCACCCAAGTTATCGTAATTCGAAATCTGCGTAGTATACTCCTCCCGTTCCAAGCCCAACTTTTCTGCTACAAAACGATTACCGAATGCCTTCCAGTCTATTTCGGGATAAGCCACATGGTGCGCATTATAATTTCCGGTAGCGCCACCAAATTTTGCTGTAACCGGACAAGCTTTCAACATTGCCAGCTGACGCTTCAAGCGATAAGCAAACACCTCGATTTCCTTGCCCAGACGGGTAGGAGAAGCAGGCTGCCCGTGAGTTTTTGCCAACATCGGAATATCCTTCCACTCTTCGGCATACACTTCCAACTGCTCTATCAGTTTTTGGATTTGTGGATAATACACCTCATCCAGTGCATCCTTAACAGACAAAGGCACTGAAGTATTATTGATATCCTGCGAAGTCAGTCCGAAATGAATGAATTCTTTATACGGCTCCAGCCCTCCCAAGCGGTCGAACTGCTCCTTGATAAAATATTCCACAGCCTTCACGTCATGGTTCGTCACGCTTTCAATTTCCTTGATACGACCTGCATCCGCTTCCAAAAAGTTACGGTAAATGTCGCGCAGCGAATCAAAACGTGCCGCATCCAAGCCTTCCAGCTGAGGCAAAGGCAATTCACACAACGTAATAAAATACTCTATTTCTACGCGCACACGATATTTCATCAGTGCATACTCGGAAAAATAAGCAGCCAAAGCACCTGTCTTATTTCTATACCGCCCGTCTATTGGAGAGATGGCGGTGAGCAAATCCAGTTCCATCATAATGCTACTAGTAGTTTTTGATTCGAAATAATGATCATTAATGGCGCAAAGGTACGATTTTTTCCTGAGTTAACAGGACTAATACTGAAAAGTTTAGCAATTATTTATTATGAGCACCAACCCGACGTGCCACACGGACAATCTTATCACAAAAACACACGATACATGCAAAACAGTTCCTGATTTTTACAAGAAAAAGAACATCCTATCAAAGAAACCATTAACTTTGCAGCATCAAATGAACCACAAAAAACATAAACTATCATGGAATTACCCAAAGACCCGATGATGCTTTTCAGTTTCATCAACACCAAATTGCGTGACTTTTACCCTTCACTTGACGCCCTTTGCAAAGATATGAACGTAAACGAAGAGGTCATTGTAAACACCTTAAAAGCTGCAGGATTCGAATATAACCGCGAACTGAACAAGTTTTGGTAAACAAATACCGGCCGGCAAGTTTACGACAAGCAGCTTACGGCATCCGGTTTCAAAACTTTCCGTTTTTACTCTTCGTCAGATACTACTATCATCCTCATCACTGAAACGAAAATGACTCAAGAACTCATCCCGAATCAGCACACGATAAAATCAACACATAGCTGACTTGCTTGTAAGATTATTAATCTTCATGCCGAAAGATTATTAATCTTCACGCTGTAAGATTAATAATCTTACAAGCGATGCAGTTATATTGCGGAGAAAACAAAGCTTGCTTGTGATGCCGAATGTGTAAGCCTTCGTAATTGAAAAAGCGGATTTGCAATCCATTCGCAGGAGCTTTTAGGAAATATTGTGCCGAGAAAACCAAACGAATCAATAAGATTCTCCACAGAAATCCGTATTTTTGCAAAAAGTCGACCGCTAAATGTTTTTTTGATTATGAGATACCTTAATCCCAAAGCAGACCTTACTTTCAAGAAAGTGTTCGGAGAACATCCCGACTTGATTATCAGTTTTCTGAACGCGCTGCTGCCATTCGAGAAACCCGAAGAAGAGATTACACAGGTGGAGTACCTAAACCCCGAAATGGTTCCGCAAACGCCTTTCCACAAAGACAGCATCGTGGACGTGCGATGCAAGGACCAAAGCGGAAGGCAGTTCATCGTAGAGATGCAGATGATGTGGACTTCGGCATACAAGCAGCGCGTCCTGTTCAACGCGTCGAAAGCATACGTCAGCCAGCTGGACAAGGGGAAAGACTACGAACTGCTGCAGCCCGTCTACTCGCTGAACCTCGTGAACGACACCTTCTCGGACAGCAAAGGGTATTACCACGACTTCCAGATTGTGGAAGAAACCGAGACCAGGAAAGTCATCGAAGGGCTGAGATTCATCTTCATCGAACTCCCCAAGTTCACTCCGGACAACTACCAAGGGAAGAAGATGCAGGTGCTTTGGCTCCGCTACCTGACCGAAATCAACGAAAAGACACGCGAGGCACCGGAAGAGCTGATGGAGAATCCCGAAATCAAGAAAGCCGTAACCCAACTGGAAGAATCCGCCTTCAGCAAAGAGCAACTGCTCGGATACGACCACTTTTGGGATGTGGTCAGTACAGCAAAAATGCAAATCAGCAGCTCACGGCGCGAAGGACGGGAAGAAGGATTGGAAGAAGGAGAAAAGATTGGAATCGAAAAGGGAGAAAAGAAAAAAGCGAAGGAAATGGCTCGTCTGATGAAAGCCGACAATGAACCTATGGGCAAAATCATCAGATATACCAATTTGTCCGAAGAAGAAATCAACAGCCTGTAATCCACATTTTGCGTAAGGGCAGGGGCAAGCAACGGATTTTCTGTATTTCTCAGCCAAGCAAAAAGGGAATTTGGATAGCCGTGAGCAGATTAAAGCCCAACGAGAAGTAGACAACGTGGCGGAGGGGCATTATGACCACCAGCAGAAACAAGGATTCTCAATAAGAAGATAGAATATATTAAGATTTTTGAGAAAAACATAGAAGCTGTTTTGAATTTCTCCAAAAAGTTTTTCTTGGCTTGATGTATCCGTTTTCGTGTGTGCTTTGGGCGATTTTTTGGTCCTTTTCGCTCCTGTTCTTCGTCAGATAGCCCGC
>NZ_NFKD01000081.1:0-16904 GCF_002160215.1 Bacteroides sp. An19
GTTACTTTGTTTACGCATAAAGTCATGGGGGTATTAAGTTATTTCTTTCATTTACAAATTTAATAATTCTCTTGGCTTTATGCTATTTTGCTAGCACATTACAAACATAGGAACTAAAAAAATGAAGAAATGTGGCAAATGTTCGGGAAATGACGGGAGATATACAGCTTTTTCTTTTATCTTTGCCCTTATTATCAAAAAGAATTATGGTTATGCATCCATTAGAGTTATTCAAATATTGTCCGAAATGCGGGTCGCCTCGTTTCGAGATTCGCAATGCAAAGGCAAAGAAGTGTGCCGATTGCGGCTTTGTGTATTATTTTAATCCCAGTGCGGCGACGGTTGCCTTTATCTTGAACCGTCGGAATGAATTGTTGGTGTGCCGGCGTGGGAAGGAGCCTGCCAAAGGGACATTGGACCTTTCGGGCGGTTTCCTTGACATGTACGAAACCGGTGAGGAGGGAGTGGCACGCGAAGTGCTCGAAGAAACCGGTTTGAAAGTGACTGAAGCGATTTATCAGTTCTCGTTGCCCAACACGTATCTGTATTCGGGTTTCTTGGTACATACACTCGACCAGTTTTTCTTGTGTCGGGTAGAAGACGATAGCCGTCTGGAAGCAAAGGACGATGTGGCGGATTCGTTTTGGATGCCTCTTGAAAAAGTCAACCCGGGCGATTTCGGACTCGACTCGGTACGGGAGGGAGTAGCTCGTTTTTTAGCCTCACATAAATCGGAAGGATATGAAGAATAGGAAAAAGAAGGTGTGGATGGCAGGAGCCTTGTGTGTGTTGCCGTGGATGGCATTTGCCCAGCAGACCGAACCGCTCACCGGGCCGTCACGCTTGTACGACGAAGCGAAGGAGTTGTTCCTTCGGCACGATTATGCCGCCGCGCGGCAGGCACTGACACATTATTTGCGGCAAGAGCCTCAGACAACTTTTGACGAAGAGGTGGCTTATATGCTGGCTTGTACTTCGTATGAACTTGGCAAACCCGACCGTATCAGCCAGTTGGAGACATACATTGCCCGTTATCCGGATTCACGCTATTTGAATCGTGTGTATGCTTTATTAGGCTCTGCCTGTTTCTTCGACGGGAATTACCGGAAAGCCATTGCTTGTTTCAAGAAGTGCGATATCCACTTGCTTGCCGATTCCGAACGTGATGAATCTTTGATGCGTTTGGGAACGGCTTGCCTGAAAGAGGGGGACTTGAAAGAAGCGGCACTCTGGTTTGCCGTATTGAAAGACGTGAGCAGCGAATATCGCACGGATGCGGTTTACCAACTTGCTTATATCGACTATGCACGGGGGCAATACGATACGGCACTGGAGGGCTTTCGTATTGCCGGAACCAGTGAGAAATATGCTCCTTATACTCCTTATTATATAGCCGACATTTATTTGCAACGGAATGATTATGGAAGGGCTGGGAAAATGGCAGATATGTACCTGGAGGCTTATCCCCGTCACGAATATGCCCGGTTGATGCAACGTGTCAAAGGGGAGGCTTGTTATGGGATGGGACGTTATGCCGAGGCTGTAAAGCCTTTGGAAATATATAGTCAGAGCCAGGAAGGGGAGTACGACAGGAAAGCCTGGTATGAACTGGGTATGAGTTATTACCAGACGGGGGTGTATTCGAAAGCGGTAGAAGCCCTTGGGAAAACAGTCGGCACTGCAGATGCACTGGCACAAAACGCCTATTTACACAGTGGGCTATCGTTTCTTCAATTGAAAGACCGGACGCGTGCCCGTATGGCTTTCGAACAAGCTTCGGCAATGACGTTCAATCGTAATGTGCAGGAACAGGCTTTGTATAATTACGCGCTTTGCATCCACGAGACTTCTTATTCGCCTTTTGCCGAGTCGGTGACGGTGTTCGAGCGGTTCTTGAACGAGTTTCCCAATTCTGTTTATACGGACAAGGTGAACGATTATCTGATAGAAGTGTATATGAACACTCGCAGCTATCAGGCAGCTTTGCAATCCATTGCCAAAATCAGTCATCCGGGTGCCCGCATTCTCGAAGCCAAGCAGAAACTGCTGTTCCGTGTCGGGACACAGGCGTTTGCCCAGGCTGCTTTCGAAAATGCCATCGAATATTTTAGCCGTTCCATTGAGTTGGGACGTTATAACCAGCAGACGCTGGCAGATGCCTATTATTGGCGGGGCGAATCGAAATACCGGATGGAGAATTACGGGCAGGCTGCTGCCGATTACCGGCTTTATCTGGAATACACTCCTGACCGTATGGGTGATGAGTACGCGCTTGCTTTATACAATCTGGGCTATGTCGCTTTCAAACAGAAACAATACGAGCAGGCACTCGGATGGTTTACCCGCTGCTCGCAAGTGCAGGCAAAGGACCGCAAGGTAGCGGCTGACGTGTATAACCGGATGGGAGATTGTAATTTCCATTCCCGGCGTTTCGAAGAGGCGGAAGCTCTTTATGCGCAAGCCTTGGCGACTGACCCCAGCCTGGGTGATTATTCGCTTTTCCAGGAGGCTTTCGTGAAAGGTCTGCAACGGGACTATAGCGGGAAAGTACAAACCCTGAACCGCTTGCTGACCGACTATCCGGCTTCGACGTACATCGATGATGCCTTGTACGAGCAGGGACGGGCTTTCGTGCAGCAAGAGAGTAACGCTGCCGCCATCGAACGTTATCAGGTGTTGCTTCAACGTTTTCCCGACAGTCCTCTTTCGCGCAAAGCTGCCAACGAAATCGGATTGCTCTATTATCAGGAAGACAAGTATCCCGAAGCCATCGCCGCCTACAAGAAAGTGATAGCTGACTATCCGGGAAGCGAGGAGGCACGTTTGGCGCAACGTGACTTGAAATCGATTTATATTGATCTGAATAAGGTGGACGATTACTTGAACTTTGTGGCTACCCTTCCGGGAGGGGGGAACTTCGATGTGAACGAGCGTGATTCGCTCACCTACACTGCTGCCGAACGAGTCTATATGCGTGGCGAGACGGCTGAGGCGAAAGTCAGTTTCACCCGCTATCTCCAGTCGTTTCCACAAGGAGCATTCAGTGTCAATGCAGTGTATTATCTGGGCGTGATAGCTTATGGCGAGAAGAATTATGCCGAAGCGTCCACGTATTTGGATAAGGTACTTGATTACCCCGATAATCCATTCTCGGGTGAGGCTATGAAACTTTCTGCCGGCATTGCTTTCCAAAACAAGGATTACGGAAAGGCGCTTGGCTTGTACAAGCGGATGGCAGACCGTGTCGTTTCGCAAGAAGAACGGATGGAAGCTTTGCAACACGCGTTGGAATGTGCCCGTTTGAGTGGAGACGCAGAGGAGACTATCGGGATGGCGTCGGTGTTGCTTGCACAGAGCAAGCTGACTCCCGAATTGGCTAACGAAGCTCGCTATGCGCGTGCAAAGGCACGGTTGGGTAAAGGCGAATCCCGTGAGGCTGTGGATGACCTTGCAGAACTGGCTAAAGATACGCGTAACGTTTATGGAGCCGAAGCCAAGTATCTGCTTGCGCAGTTGTATTTTGATGCCGGTGAAACCGAAAAGGCAGAAAAAGAAGTGCTCGGATATATAGAGGTGAGTACGCCTCATACGTATTGGCTGGCCCGAAGCTTTGTGCTCTTATCAGACATTTATGTGAAGATGGGGCGTAATCTGGATGCAAAGCAGTATCTTTTATCTTTGAAACAGAACTATCAGGAGCAAGATGATATCCAGGAGATGATAGAAACCCGTTTGGCACAACTGAATAAAAAATGAGAAGTTAAGGTGATGAAATCAATGATAGCAACAATCGGGCTGAGCTGTCTGTGTATGGCGGCCAATGCCCAACAACACGCTGCTGATTCGGCACTGAATCGCACGGTAGTGGTAGAAAACCAATACAATCCCGAAGTGATGGATGCATTTAAGGTTAATGTCTTGCCCAAAGTGGAAGAGCCGGCTCTTCCCAAACAGCACATCGATTATGCCACTGCGCTCCATCCTTTCTCCAACTGGAATTTTACCCCTTTGCAGGCGATGACCAGTGAAGAGAAGCAGCGTGAAGTACCACGCGGATACTTGCGTGCAAGCTATGGCTCACGCAATAATGTTGATGCACGTTTTTCGTATTTGTGGGATATTTCCCGCCGTGATTTCCTGCATGTGGATGCATCGCTTTATGGAATGAACGGTGATGTGCCTTCTGTTATAACCGAAGCAGACGACTGGAAATCACGTTTCTATCGCACGGATGCTTCGTTGGGGTACCGTCACGATTTCCGTAAGGTTTCTTTGGCATTGGGCGGTTCTTTTGCTTCGCAAGTGTTCAACTATATGCCTGTTTGGGGAATAGAGGATGTTGATTATTCGCTTTCCTCTCATCAACGCTATACGTTGGGTGAGGGGTATCTGCGTGTGGCATCAGTTGAAGGAAAACTTCCAGTGGAATTTTCGTTTCAGACAGGACTACGCAGTTTTAGTCGGGCGTACGACTCGCCATGGATGGGAAGCGGCTCGGAAAACATTTTCCATACCGAAGGTCTCGTGTCGGGCAATATCGATGAAAGGCAGCGTGTCGGCATCGGTTTTGCAATGGATAACCTGATTCACGATGTGGACCAGACCGATTATACCTTGCTTTGCATCAATCCGCATTATACGTTCGGGAGCAAACACATACAGCTTCGTGCAGGGATGCATGTAGATATGCAGTTCGGTCATGACGGCCGGCTGATGCTATCGCCCGATGTGAAATTCGACTTTCTCTTCGCCCGTTCTTATCGCTTCTACCTGCAAGCCACAGGGGGTACACGTCTGAATGATTTCCGCGGCTTGAACAAACAGTCACCCTACTGGATACAGGCTGAGCAGATGCAGACTTCTTACACGCCAGTTGATGTGCAGGCAGGTGTGCAAGGAGCACCCATGCCGGGGTTGGGATTCCGCCTCTTCGGAGGTTATCGTGTGGTGAAGGACGAGATATTCAGGGTGCCGGGTATGTTGGAGGAACCTTATCCCTATGTCTATACGTTTTTGGCACAAGATAAGGCGAAGGTAGGCTATGGTGGTGCATGGCTGGCGTACCAGTATAAGGATTGGCTGGACATTTCGGCACAGGGCACGTATTATGGATGGGACGTGAAGGAAGACAGAGAGGTATTGCTTTATCTCAAGCCGAAATTTGCCTTTGATGCTTCTGTACGTGCAAAATTGTACAAAGACTTGTGGATCAAGGCACATTACCGTTTCGAGCAACGTGCCGACATGAAGGAGATGGAAACAGCCGATGATGTGAACAGTTTGTCATTGGGGGCAGGTTATGCATTCTTCGGCAGGCTGAATGTGTTCGTTTCTCTCAATAATCTGTTGAACCGTACTTATCTTGCTGAAACGGGTTATCCCGTACAGGGCTTTTATGCCACAGCAGGATTGAGCGTGCGCTTCTGATTGGGTTGCGTTATCAATCCAGACAGCTTCCTTTTATGGTTTCCATCTCAAAACCGTACGTTCTTGATATGGAAACCGTATGTTTTCGATATGGAAACCGTACGGCTTCCATATGGAGAACGTAAAAGGAAGACAGCTTGAAACAGAAACTGAACCTTTCAATCATACATTGATTCGTATCTGCCAAACAAAATTATCGGAGAAATTAAGACACTGTTTTGAATTTATCGTGCGATGATTTGGAATGAGTAAAGACGCAAAATCTTGCGTCTTTACTATGAGGAAGATAGCCGGGCTATCTGACGAAGAAGAGAAGCGGAAAGGATCCAAAAATCGCTCAAAGCATACACGCAAACGAATACGTCAAGACGAGAAAAACTTTTTTGAGAAATTCAAAACAGTTTCTTAGAGTTCCGTTACAGGTTTGCATCGGTCTTTGTGAGGTTTCAGATACATGTTTCTGCTTGCTGAACACTAAAAATGAAGAATTTTTTCAAGAAACCCACCTTATTATATCGTTTTACTTCAGGTTTTTTCATACATTTGTCCCGAAAACTTTAATAGGAATACGGAATGATGCAAAATAATCTGGTTATAGTGGAGTCTCCGGCAAAAGCTAAGACGATTGAGAAATTCCTGGGAAACGGCTATAAAGTGCTTTCCAGTTACGGCCATATCCGTGACTTGAAGGAAAAGTCGTTCAGCGTTGATGTGAAAAATCATTTCGCCCCGATATACGAGGTGCCGGCAGACAAGGTGAAACTGGTCAATGACCTGAAGAAAGAAGCTAAAAAGGCGGACATGGTGTGGCTGGCTTCCGATGAAGACCGCGAAGGAGAAGCCATATCGTGGCATCTGTATGAAGTGCTGCAATTGCAGCCGGAGCACACGAAACGGATTGTATTCCATGAAATTACTAAAACTGCCATATTGAAGGCTATCGAACATCCACGCCACATCGATATCAATCTGGTAAATGCCCAGCAGGCACGCCGGGTGCTCGATCGTATTGTGGGGTTCGAGTTGTCGCCCATTTTATGGAAGAAAATTAAGCCATCGCTTTCTGCAGGTCGTGTGCAGTCGGTGGCTGTTCGTCTCATCGTGGAGCGCGAACGTGAAGTGCAGTCCTTTGTGAGTGAGGCGTCCTATAAGGTTACGGCAATTTTTACCAATGCCGGAGGGGCAGAAATCCGTGCAGAACTGGGGCGGCGGTTTAAGACCGAAGCCGAAGCACAGGTTTTTCTCCAGTCGTGTGGGCAGGCTGTGTTTGCTATCGAAGACATTACCACCCGTCCGATGAAGAAATCGCCGGCACCTCCGTTTACCACTTCTACTCTCCAGCAGGAAGCGGCACGTAAGCTGGGGTATACGGTAGCACAGACGATGATGCTTGCCCAGCGGTTGTACGAAAACGGGTTGATAACCTATATGCGTACCGACTCGGTCAACCTGTCGGACCTGGCGTTGAGCACCAGTCAAGAAGCCATCGTATCCCGGATGGGTGAGAAGTACGTGCATATCCGCCATTTTACGACTAAGACTAAAGGTGCACAAGAAGCACATGAAGCCATCCGCCCCACCTATATGTCGAATGAGACTATAGAAGGTACGGCTCAGGAACGCCGCTTGTATGAATTGATATGGAAACGTACGTTAGCTTCGCAGATGGCGGATGCCGAGTTGGAAAAAACTACTGCCACTATCTCTATCAGCGGGCACGAAGATAAATTCATAGCAGTGGGTGAAGTGTTGACATTCGACGGATTCTTACGGGTATATAAAGAGTCGTACGATGATGAGGTGGAGCCGGAAGGTGAGATGCGTCTGCCTTCTACTCTTGAAGTGGGGCAGTCGCTTGAATACAAGGAAATTACCGCTACCGAACGTTTCACGCAGGCTCCTTTCCGTTACACTGAGGCTAGTTTGGTGCGTAAACTTGAAGAACTGGGCATTGGCCGTCCTTCCACATATGCACCTACCATATCCACCATTCAGCAGCGTGGGTATGTAGAGAAAGGCAATCGTGAGGGTACAGAGCGTCAGTATAAGATTCTTTCGTTGCAAGGTGGAAAAATGTCAGAAAGCACTAAGGTGGAATTGACCGGAAGCGAGAAGGCGAAACTTTTGCCTACGGATGTCGGCATCGTAGTGAATGATTTCTTGAAAGAATACTTTCCTCAGATCATGGACTACAATTTCACGGCAAATGTCGAAAAACAGTTCGATGAGATAGCCGAGGGAGAAAAAAAATGGACAGATGTGATGGAACTTTTTTACGAAGATTTCCATCCGCTGGTAGAGAAGACAATGTCGAGCAAGTCAGAACACAAGGTAGGCGAACGCATCTTGGGAACTGATCCCACAAGTGGCAAACAGGTTTCGGTAAAAATCGGACGTTACGGTCCTGTGGTGCAGATAGGTTCTGCCGATGATACAGAAAAGCCGCGTTTTGCTCAGTTGCAGAAAGAATATTCGCTGGAGACTATCACGTTGGAGGAAGCGCTTGGCTTGTTCCGCCTTCCGCGTGTGCTGGGTGAATCGGATGGTAAGGAAGTCTCGGTCGGTGTAGGACGTTTCGGTCCTTATGTACGTTACGACAAATTGTTCGTATCCATTCCGAAAACGATGGATCCGCTTACTATTACGCTTGCAGAAGCCGAAGAGCTGATACACGAAAAACAGAATGCTGCCGCCAAGCGTGTTATCAAGACGTTCGAGGAGAATCCAGACTTGCAGATTATGAACGGGAAATACGGTCCTTACATTTCTTATGAGAAGAAAAACTACAAGATTCCCGAGAATATTGAGGCGGCAGACCTGACGCTTAATGCTTGTTTCAAGGTAATAGAACTGCAGAAGGAGAAGGCCGAAACCCGTAAAATTCGTAGTACCTCTAGACGGAAGGAATGAAACGGATTTATCTGATAGGTTATATGGGCTCAGGCAAAACAACGTTGGGAAAAGCCTTTGCCTGTGCTGCCGGTATGCAGTTTATTGATCTTGACTGGTACATCGAAGAGCGGATGCACCGTACGATACGCGAACTGTTTGCCGAGCGGGGAGAAAGTGGTTTTCGCGAAGTGGAGCGCAATATGCTATACGAGGTAGGTGAATTTGAGAATGTGGTGATAGCTGCCGGAGGAGGAACTCCGTGTTTTTTCGATAATATTGCGTACATGAATCGCACGGGCGATACTGTGTTTCTGAATGCTTCACCCGAAGCTTTGTTTCGTCGGCTGAAAGTAGCAAAAGCCAAACGTCCCTTATTGGCGGATAAGACCGACGAGGAACTGATGGGCTTCATCAAAGACGGACTGGCAGGGCGTATGGCGTTTTACAGTCAGGCAAAATATCATTTCGATTCTAGCCTGCTGGAAGACCGGAGGCAGATAGGCGAATCCGTAGAGCGGTTGAGGACAATGTTGGAAGAAAAGAGTTGACCAGGTTTTTTAATAGTTCTGCTATTGGTTCTGGTACTTAGTCCCAGGTCAACTGCAAAATAATTATAAACGAAGATTTTTATGTTGTGAAATGAGAAAATGGCGTATTGAAGATTCAGAAGAACTCTACAACATTACGGGGTGGGGTGTTTCCTATTTTAGGATTAATGACAAAGGTCACGTAGAAGTGACTCCCAGAAAAGACGGTGTTGCAGTCGACTTGAAAGAATTGGTGGATGAATTGCAGCTCCGGGACGTCACAGCACCGATGCTGGTGCGTTTCCCTGATATTTTGGATAACCGTATCGAAAAAATTTCGAATTGTTTCCGACAGGCAGCGGAGGAATATGGCTACAATGCACAGAACTTCATCATTTATCCCATTAAGGTGAACCAGATGCGTCCCGTGGTAGAAGAAATCATCAGCCACGGCAAGAAGTTCAATTTGGGACTGGAAGCAGGTTCGAAACCCGAACTGCATGCCGTGATAGCCATCAATACTGACTCCGATTCGCTGATTATTTGTAACGGATACAAAGACGAGAGTTACATCGAACTGGCTTTGCTGGCACAGAAGATGGGAAAGCGCATTTTCCTGGTAGTGGAGAAGCTGAACGAGCTTCGCCTCATAGCCAAAATGGCAAAGCAACTCAATGTACGTCCCAATATCGGTATACGTATCAAGCTGGCTTCTTCTGGAAGTGGAAAATGGGAAGAAAGTGGGGGAGATGCCAGCAAGTTCGGGCTGACTTCCAGTGAACTGCTTGAGGCACTCGATTTTATCGAAGAAAAGAAAATGCAAGATTGCCTGAAGCTGATTCATTTCCATATCGGAAGTCAAGTGACTAAGATACGTCGTATCAAGACTGCATTGCGTGAGGCTTCGCAGTTTTATGTACAGCTCTACCGGATGGGATTCCCCGTAGAGTTTGTCGACATTGGAGGCGGTTTGGGTGTGGACTACGATGGTACACGCTCGTCGAATAGTGAAAGCAGTGTGAATTATTCCATTCAGGAGTATGTGAATGATTCCATATCTATTATGGTGGATGCGAGTAACAAGAATGGTATTCCGCATCCTAACATCATTACTGAAAGCGGACGCTCGCTCACGGCACATCATTCGGTGTTGATATTCGAGGTGCTTGAAACGGCTTCGCTTCCTTCGATGGACGAAGAATTTGAGGTAAGCCCAGACGATCACGAACTGGTGCACGAACTGTATGACATTTGGGATAACCTGAACCAAAGCCGGATGTTGGAAGCGTGGCATGATGCACAACAAATCCGTGAAGAGAGCCTCGACTTGTTCAGCCATGGAATTGTAGATTTGAAGACACGTGCTCAGATTGAGCGGATGTATTGGTCGGTGACCCGTGAAATCAATCAGATTGCTTCGGGGCTGAAGCATGCACCCGATGAGTTTCGTAACCTCGATAAGTTACTTGCCGACAAGTATTTCTGTAACTTCTCATTGTTTCAGTCACTTCCTGATTCATGGGCTATCGATCAGATATTTCCCATTATGCCGATTCAGCGCCTTGACGAACGTCCCGATCGTACGGCAACCTTGCAGGATATTACATGCGATTCCGATGGGAAGATTGCTAATTTCGTAACATCACGCAATGTGTCTCATGACTTGCCGGTGCATACCATCAAGGCTAAAGAGTCATATTATATCGGTGTGTTCCTGGTGGGGGCTTATCAGGAAATTCTAGGAGATATGCATAACCTCTTCGGCGATACGAACGCCGTTCATGTCAGTGTGAGCGAAAAAGGCTATACCATTGATCAGCTCATTGATGGCGAGACCGTGGCGGAAGTGCTCGACTATGTGCAATACAATCCGAAGAAGCTGGTACGTACCCTTGAAACATGGGTTACGAAATCGGTAAAAGAAGGAAAGATTTCGCTGGAAGAAGGCAAAGAATTTCTGGCAAATTACCGTTCGGGACTGTATGGCTATACATATTTGGAATAAAATAGATAACAAGACGGCAGATTGACAAGGTCCTGGTTGTTTTCGGGAAATCCTTGTCGTCTCAACTGATACTTCGTCAAATAGAAAATATATGCAAGAAAAACTGACAATTATAAAGGTAGGTGGGAAAATCGTGGAGGAAGCCGATACACTCAATCAGCTGTTAGACGATTTTTCCGTACTGACCGGTTATAAGCTGCTGGTGCATGGAGGCGGACGTTCTGCTACGCATATGGCTTCCCGGTTGGGCATTGAAAGCACTATGGTAAACGGGCGTCGCGTAACGGATGCCGAAACTCTCAAGGTAGTCACAATGGTTTATGGAGGTCTGGTCAATAAGAACATAGTGGCAGGTCTTCAGGCAAAAGGTGTTAATGCTATTGGTTTGACCGGTGCTGATATGGATGTCATCCGTTCGGTGAAGCGTCCGGTAAAGGACATCGACTACGGGTTTGTAGGTGATGTTGAGCGGGTGGATGCCGAAGCATTGGCAACACTCATCCGCCGGGGAGTGATACCGGTGATGGCTCCACTTACTCACGATGGGAAAGGGCATATCCTCAACACAAATGCTGATACGATAGCCGGTGAGACGGCAAAAGCCTTGGCTCAGATATTTGATGTGACGTTGGTCTACTGTTTTGAGAAAAAAGGTGTGCTGAGTGATGAGAATGATGATGATAGTGTCATACCTGTGCTTACCCCTAATTTATTCCGGGAATATGTGGGTAAAGGCATTATCAAGGAAGGAATGATTCCTAAGTTGGAAAATGCATTTTCTGCCCTTGAAGCTGGTGTAGGACAAGTGATAATTACCTCGGCATCAGCCATCGGAAAGGATATCGGTACAGTGATAAAAAAATAATTTCAAAAAAAACGGCGGGTGAGTGTAACTTTTCAGTCACTCACCCGTCATTATTATAGAAAGCAATGCATACAATCAGTTTTCGAGAAGATATCCTGCCGCTGAAAGACAAGCTTTTCAGATTGGCACTGCGCATCACTTTCGATCGCGCGGAGGCGGAAGATATTGTTCAGGATACACTGATTAGGGTATGGAACAAGCGTGAAGAATGGCAGCAGATGGACTCGATAGAGGCGTATTGCCTTACTATAGCCCGTAATCTTGCCATTGACCGAAGCCAGAAAATGGAATCGCAAAACCTGGAATTGACTCCGGAAACGCAGGAAATGCCCGATGCAAAGATGCCCGACCAGTTGATGGAACAAAATGAACAGTTGTCCATTATACATCGGCTGATAAACGAATTGCCAGAAAAACAGCGTTCTATCCTTCAGCTCCGCGATATAGAAGGCAAAAACTATAAGGAGATAGCGGTTATATTGGGACTGACGGAAGAACAGGTGAAGGTCAATCTGTTTAGGGCAAGGCAACGGATAAGATTAAAGTATAACGAGATAAACGACTATGGACTATAAGTACATCGAACAGTTATTGGAGAAATATTGGAATTGTGAGGCTTCGCTCGAAGAGGAACAAATCCTGCGTTGCTTCTTCCGTCAAGAAGAAGTGCCGGCACACTTGTCGCGCTACCGGTCCTTGTTCGCTTATCAGGATGCCGGGAAGATGCTTAAGCTGAGTGACGATTTTGATGAACGCCTGTTGGCGGAAATCGAACGTCCGGTAGTGAAAGCAAAGCGGCTCACGTTGCAGATGAGGCTGATGCCCTTATTCAAGGCTGCGGTTATCATGGGTTTCCTTTTCACGATAGGAGGGGTGGTAAAACATTCTATGAATACCGGAAAATCGGAAGTGGTTTATGTTTACGACCAGTTTGAACGGGAGCGGCAAGACCCTCAGGTGGCGTATAAGCCCGACTCGGTGAATGCGTCAGTCAAGGACACTCCCCAAAAGAATGTGAACAAACAATGAGGTATGACATTTTCATTTGCTTTTAAATATATATTAGTTAGTGCTTATTAGAAAAATCATTGATGAGGCTGTGAAGTTTCAATTCTCTCAAATTAAATTACTAACTCAATAACGGAAAGGATTACCGCGTGAGCGGTAATCCTTTTTTTAAGAAACTGTTTTTGTAGTATGGTGAAAAATCCGTTGTTGCTTGTTAACGGTTTTTATACATTTCATCATAATACATCTGATAATCCCCGCTTGTTACGTTGTCCATCCACGCCTGATTATCCAGATACCAGCGGACGGTCTTTTCGATGCCTTCCTCAAACTGCAGGCTCGGTTCCCAGCCCAGTTCACGTTGGAGTTTTCTTGAATCGATGGCGTAGCGCATGTCATGACCCTTGCGGTCGGTCACGTAGGTGATGAGGTCCATGTCTTCACCTTCCTTACGTCCCAACAGCCGGTCTACGGTTTTTATCACCACCTTAATGATATCAATGTTCTTCCATTCGTTGAAGCCGCCGATGTTGTATGTATCGGCTATTTTGCCTTTATGGAAAATCAGGTCGATGGCTCTTGCGTGGTCCTCTACATACAGCCAGTCGCGCACATTCTCACCCTTGCCATATACGGGTAACGGTTTGCGGTGGCGGATGTTATTGATAAATAAAGGTATGAGTTTTTCAGGGAACTGGTACGGACCGTAATTGTTCGAACAGTTGGTCACGATGGTCGGCATTCCGTAAGTGTCGTGGAAAGCACGGACAAAATGGTCTGAACTTGCCTTCGATGCCGAGTAAGGAGAGTGCGGGTTATACTTGGTCTCTTCGGTGAAGAACTCTGTTCCGTAGGCGTGGTGGTGCTCCGAGCTTGCCTTCGTCGTGAACGGAGATTCAATGCCTTCTGGATTGGTCAGCTCCAGTGCGCCGTAAACTTCGTCCGTAGAGATGTGGTAGAAACGTTTGCCTTCATATCCTTCGGGCAGGCTTTCCCAGTATTCTTTGGCGGCTTGAAGCAATGTCAATGTGCCTATAACGTTTGTACGGGCGAAGGTGAACGGGTCTTTAATGCTCCGGTCAACGTGGCTTTCTGCCGCAAGATGTATGATTCCATCAATGTTGTACTTCTCCATCAACTCCTTCACTGTTTCATAATCGCAGATGTCCGCCTTTACGAATACATAGTTTTCCTTGTCCTCCACATCCTTCAGGTTGGCAAGATTGCCGGCATACGTCAGCTTGTCGAGGTTGATGATGCGGTATTCAGGGTATTTGTTAACGAACAGGCGTACTACATGGCTTCCGATAAAGCCTGCACCACCTGTTATGATGATATTTCTCTTGAATTCCATATCTTTATGTTTGTTTGGTTATTACTGTTGTATTGCTCCCATGTTCTTCATGCATATTTTCAGGGAGTCTGTCCAGTAAGGTATCTTCACTCCGAAAGTTTCTTTTATTTTTGTCTTGTCAAGTACCGAGTAAGCGGGACGCTTCACGGGGCTGGGGAATTCATCGCTATGGCAAGGCTCAATGTCGCAGGCAGTGTTTCCTGCCAGTTCGGCAATTTGTTTTGTGAAGTCGAACCATGAGCATACTCCCTCGTTGCTGAAATGGTATATGCCACATTTGGAATAACCTTCCTTCGGATTTTCCTTTTCATAGTCGGCAAGCACAGCTTTGATTGCTACGGCAAGGTCGTATGCGTAGGTAGGTGTTCCAGCCTGGTCGAATACCACGTTCAGTTTCGGCTTGGTAGCTGTAAGGTTGAGCATTGTCTTGACAAAATTGCGGCCGAATTCCGAATAAAGCCAGGCTGTCCGGATGATGACGTAATCGCAGCCCATGGCTTCGATATTCTTCTCGCCTTCAAGTTTTGTTTTGCCGTAAACACCTGTAGGTGTTCCTTTTTGTTCTTCTCTGCATGGTGTGTTGTAAGGGTCTCCGCCGAAAACATAATCCGTTGAAATTTGCACGAGCATTCCTCCCGCTTCCTTCATTGCTTCGGCTAGGATTCTCGGAGCTTCGGCATTCAGTTTCCTGCAAAGAGTTTCGTCACTCTCCGCTTTGTCAACGTTAGTATAAGCGGCACAATTAACGATGCACTGTATGTTTTTTTCCTTTACCATACGTTTTACGGCATCTGTATCGGTTATGTCAAGTATTGTTGTTTCCACATCTTCAACTTCTACAACGTCGGTAAACGTGTAGCAGTCGTCTGTATCTTTGCTTATTATGCGCATCTCGTTGCCAAGCTGGCCGTTTGCGCCGGTTACAAGTATATTCATTGTTTCTTTTGTTAATAGACAAAGTATCAGCTGACCGGTTGGCAAAGTTTACTTCTGTTTTTCGTCAGGTAGCCTGCTGTAAAACATCTCAAATCAGCACACGATAAATTCGAAGCAGTTTCTAATAACGTATATCCAAACACCTTGTCAACTTGTCAACTGGTTATCTAAAAGTTAAATGGTGAATCAAAGTCTTTCAATAACGGATGTTTCGTATCCTTCTCGCTGAGTATGGCTTGTGCGGTCGGGATGCGCCAGTCTATTCCAAGGCTTCCGTCAAGAATACTTATGCCACCATCCGCTTCGGGATGGTAGAACTCATCACATTTATACTGAAATATTGCAGTTTCGCTCAATACCGCAAAACCATGTGCAAACCCTTTCGGGATGAAGAACTGCCTGTGGTTGTCCTCGGTCAGTTCAACGGCAACGTGCTTCCCGTACGTGGACGAGCCTTTGCGTATATCTACGGCAACGTCCAGTACTTTTCCTTTCACACATCTCACCAGTTTTGCCTGTGTGTATGGCGGACGCTGAAAGTGCAGCCCCCTCATTACGCCATACGAAGACATGCTTTCGTTGTCCTGTACAAATTCCACGTGTCCGACTTTTTCTTCAAACTCCCTTTTCGAAAAGCTCTCGAAGAAATATCCCCGTGCGTCTTTGAAGATGCGCGGCTCTATGATTACTACGCCTTCTATATCTGTCTTTATAACTTCCATGATTTTATATATTGTCAGTTGCTGATTTTCAGATGCCAGATATCAGGAATAAGGTTTCAAATGCTTTACTGTCTAAAACCTGGCCAATCAGTTTTTTGATTTACAGCTATTCCAGGTTCTCCCTTCCGGTTCTTGCTACCTCTTCAATTACTTTCAGCAGGTACTGTCCGTAAGGGTTCTTCAGCATCGGCTGTGCTTCTTCCCGCAGTTTGTCTGCCGTAATCCATCCTTTGCGGTAAGCGATGCCTTCCAGGCAGGCTACCTTTAATCCTTGGCGTTTTTCTATCACTTCAATGTATGTAGAAGCTTCAGCCAGAGAGTCGTGTGTACCCGTATCCAGCCAGGCAAAACCACGTCCCAACGTCTGTACCTTCAGTTCTCCGTCCGACAGGAAACGCTGGTTTACCGAAGTGATTTCCAGTTCGCCGCGTGCCGAAGGCTTGATGTTCTTGGCTATCTCTACCACCTTGTTCGGGTAGAAATACAGTCCAGTCACTGCATAATTCGATTTCGGATGTTCCGGTTTCTCTTCAATGCTCAGGCAGTTCCCGTTCCTGTCGAACTCCGCTACTCCGTAACGTTCCGGGTCGTTCACCCAGTAACCGAATACCGTAGCTTTCTTTTCTTCTTCCGCCGTGCGCACCGCCTCTTTCAGCAAGGCACTGAATCCGTTGCCATGGAAAATGTTGTCTCCCAGTACCAGGCAGGCACAGTCATTGCCGATAAACTGTTCACCAATAATGAACGCCTGCGCCAGTCCATCGGGTGAAGGCTGTTCGGCATATTCAAAGCGTACTCCGAAATTGCTGCCGTCACCCAGCAGACGTTTGAACGAAGGCAGGTCATACGGTGTCGAGATAATCAGAATCTCTCTAATACCCGCCAGCATCAGTGTTGATACCGGGTAATAGATCATCGGCTTGTCAAAGATGGGGAGCAACTGCTTGCTCACTCCCTTGGTGATAGGGTACAACCGTGTACCGCTACCGCCGGCTAGAACAATTCCTTTCATAAATCAGCATATATTAAAATGTTTAATATTTCGCATACTTAGAAGCTGTTTTGAATTTCTCCAAAAAGTTTTTCTTGGCTTGATGTATCCGTTTTCGTGTGTGCTTTGGGCGATTTTTTGGTCCTTTTCGCTCCTGTTCTTCGTCAGATAGCCCGC
>NZ_NFKD01000082.1:0-16867 GCF_002160215.1 Bacteroides sp. An19
TTTTGCCAATAGTGATAGGTGGAATAACTCACTCCTATCTGTCGTAGGTACGACTTCAATGACAGGCCGCTTTGTTGCACCTGCATTTCTAATTCTTCAAATTCAGTTCTGTTCATTGCTATTCGGTTTGATTGTTATGCGGGGGCAAAATTACAATCAAACCATAGGGCATGCAATGTGTATTTCTTAGAATGCTTACGAAGCAGATCCAAAAGTTTCTCATGAGTTGCATTCTTGTGATAAGGCATTTGGGCGATTACATCATTCAGGTAATTCCTTGGGTTTACATCGTGTGCCTTACAAGTAGCCAATAGGGAACAGATAACAGACATATTAACTGCTGCTTCGTGATTGCCACAGAAGAGATAATTCTTTCTTCCCAAAGTAATCGGACGTATGACATTTTCAGCCAGATTATTATCCCAAAGCAGGCGTCCGTCCTCCAAACATGTCATCATGTTGTCCCATCGTGAATAGGCATATGTGATAGCTTTCCCAGCCAGAGAATTTTGGCTGTACTTGATACCTTCCGTTTCCATCCACATCTTCATGGCTTCCATAACTGGTTTGGCCAGTTCCAGGCGTTTCGCCTTTCGTTCTTCATACGACAAGCCTGCTTTGTCGCAGTAGTGCTCAATCTTGTATATATACTGTATCTGTGTCAGTCCATATCCTGCCATCTCCCTATTTTCATCAAGGGCCAGTTCAAAATGTCGACGGATATGCGCCAGGCAGTTGAGTAACCGCACGTCGGGATTGGTCTTGAAGGCTGTCTCATAACCTACAAAACCATCGCATTGAAGATATCCTCTATATGTATATTGATTTGCCAGAGATTCGATGACCGCTCCTGCCCGGGATCCATCATCATAATAGAAAATGACCAGTTTTTCCATGACTGACCTTACCATCCATAGATATTCCTTGTCAGCCTTGTGCTTTTCCCTGTTGATGACTGGAACTGTGGTTTCATCCGCCTGTACATAGTCACAGGAGAAGACCTCCCGCTTGAGGGCAACTACATACTCACCCCGCTTCCCATAAGAACAGCGCGCTCTGGGTGAGTCTTTTTTTGTAATTCAAAAGAGATATAAAAGAATGACTAGTCCTAAATAACTGCTGCAAGTTTTAGACAAAAATACAGCTCAGCAAGACTATCCTTACTGAACTGTATTTTTATAACTTTCAATTCTTATCCGTTTCTACGGATTACAACATATGTAACCCTCTTGATCATAAGCTTTTCGTTCATGATGAATTAAATCTATCAACTGTTGTAATTCGCACACATCCGACTTAATGTCTTTGAAACGGTAATACTGTTCATCATATCTTTTCCGGGAACCGGACTTCAGACGGGATTCTATATCATCCGGAATTAAGTAGGAAGAACGTTCTTTGCCCAAATATTGCTGAAACTCATAGAGAAATATGTTTATTCCTGCCAAATCAAAGTCACCGAAGTGAAGATAATGATTGGGAATGGAACACAGCCATTTTCTAAGATCGGTCGATTGTGGATATCTGGATACGAAAAGTACTTTATCAGAAAAGTCATGATTATGAAGGTATTTTTCAAAGAATGTCCGTTGCTTACGAATCATCCTGAAGTTTTCCATATTTTCCACACCAATCACCACTGTATCTTCCGGAATTGTAAATTTCTCCCAGTCCGAGACAAAAAGGAAGCTTCCTTCCTGCGGATTTACCACAAATGGATTTTCGTCAAGAAAACACTCAATAGGTTCATAACTGTTTACAGGAAATCCCGGACAGGAACGGATCATGACGAGTTTGGAGTTTCCTGTCTCCGCAGCCATTGTGGCACGGGAATCTGAAGCATTTACTCCAAGAAGGCGATAACGCTCATCCTTATCTACAAGAAATCTTTTCAGCGCCTCAGCATCACGGGCACGATATGATTTTCTTGAGCCACGTGATACAACCAACAGCAGACCTTCTGCCAACAGCTCATCAAGCAACTTACTGTTCAGCCTCGACCCGGCAACCAGTTCACCGGCTAACAATGCTTGTATAGACGCACTTAGTGCCATATTATCCGATTAATTTATTCGTTTCAACAATTTCTCTACCCTTGTCCTTACTCCATGCTTACTTAACAGGTATGTATAGCGGTAGTCGTATGGATTATACGATGTAGGTGAACTGTTGATAAGATAGATATTGCGTGAATTGGCAAACTGCAGAATGCCTTTTATATTGGTAGGATGCAAGCGACCTATCTCATCCATCATGCAGTGTACGATAAAATCACCACTTTTTTTGGCAGCCTTTTTCTTAAACACATTGATGAGCATGATATTAACCATTGCTTTCACAAGAATATCCGTACCATCCGATCCTACATTATTAATACGTTCAACCCAGCCGGTGTCATTGTCGTTCTCTTTCACACGGAACTGTAAACGGAAAGCGTCCCCCAAAGATACAGTCGGACGATTCGGTTCGTTCTGCAACTGATGAGACAGGCTCTTCAAATAATCTACGACCTTACGGTTCACTTCATCCCGATTATTATTTGAAAAAAGATTCAGTTCGCCGATAGAAAAAGCATTCTCTATCGCATAATCGTGAATGGATATAAGCAGTTTCATGAGTTTGTCAGATGACTCATCTGCCCTGAGTTCAATACTCTTGATTACTCCTGCAAAATTCTTTTCTATAAAATCACGGTTTATATCCTGTATCACCCCATCCACATCCGACCTGCGTTTCATCAGTGAACCGATTTCCGCCGAGATACGTCCCAAAATATCTTTATAATGCTCGCTTGTACGTCTGCGGAACTCCTCGATTTTATTATTGTCCATAAAGTCCTGCAAATCCGCTGCAATCTCCAAATAGTCATTGTCTGTTACAGGCATTGTATTGAAATGGAAAGCATTTTGGGGCTTGAAATTACGATTAAAACTGACAACTATAGATTTAAGCCTGTCTATCGATTCACGCTTCTGATTGACTGTGCCTCGAAGTTGACTTAAAAGTTGCTGACAATCCTGCTCGGTCTTCTTCATCTTGTCATCAGAGAGAAAAGCATCAGGTACGAGATGTTCATTTTCTACCATCTGATGATAAAGCGTCAAGCCTTCTCTCCTATGCGTCAGTTCACCAAGAACCTTATTCTGACGTTCTTCCATTTCTTTACATTTTTTCCCGATGCGTATTCGTTTATCTTCATAACGCTGACGCATCATGGCAAGCCGTTGCTCAATAGCCTTAATTGTCTTTCTAATTTCCGGCTCCTTGGCAAAAAGATTTTGCTCTGTGTCGCGATATCTGATAACTATTGAACGTTCTTCATCAATCCTCATCAACAGAGCCTTTAAACCATCTAAAGCCCTACGGTATTGCTCGAGCAAGTTTGTGTCAACGCCTTTGCCTGCAAGCTCAGCATTCTGCTGTTCATTGAGTTGTTTCTCTTGTGCGGCAAATTCCTGATTACGCTCGACCGCTATAGCATCTTGCGATTCCTTGAAAATACGCAATTCCTCATTAAGTGCTTTGGCTGCTTTGTTAAACGATGAATCGAGCTCCTTAAGGTCCTTTTTATACTTCAATTCATACTTATTGCGCGCCTCCTTCTCCGAATTCACATGCAGTACTGCTTCATTAAAGGAATGTTCACGAACGTCTTTTTCTCGGGCAATCTGCTCCTGTTCTTCCATCCCCAGCTTATGCCTACGGTTTTGCAGGTCCTGACGCTTGGCTGGCACCTGTTCTTCTTCCACCTTCAACGATGTCATTTTCTGACGAAGCGGATTGACCTGTGCGGCATATTTCTTGCCAAGTTTAGCTATCTCTTCCTGAAGAGTAACAGGCAATTGCGTAAGCTGATGGTTAATCTGCCGTACCTGCTCTTCCAAGTTATTCTTCTCCAATCTATATTCATCAGGCGTACGATGAACAGAGGCTATATTATCCAGGTTTAACTTTACGCCAAACATACCATTAGCCACGGTATCCAACTGAGGGTCAAGCCCCTGAGCATATAGTATCCTCTCTTCGTCAACGACTTTGCCTATCGTGTTCTCCCAGCCTTCAGCGTTTTCACAAAGCCACTTGTAAAAAGAACCGTCTAAACGAGCCAATAAATCATTAATCTTCGCAATTTGTTCACGCATTTGCATGCGGTCAACGTCAAGACGTTCCCGCTCACGCTGAGAGGCTTGTTTTATCTCCGTTTCTTTCATCTCATACTCGGCAGTAATCCGGGCAATCTGACTTTTTACCACTGTCTGTTGAGCCGCATTCTCTTTCTCCGTAAAATTCAATTGTTGCAGTTCCTCATCTACTTGCTTTATTTCATTAGCCATAGGATGCCACTGACGGAGTTCCTTCAATGCACTTTCAGCCCTGTTCTGTTCAGTCAACAACATTTGCAGACGTTCGTCAGAGTCGTGTCGCCAGCTGTTGAAAGTCTCCATAACCTGATTCCTGTTTCTGGTACGTTCTTCTTCCAAGCTCTTACGCTTTATCTGAAGTTCGTCCTGCTTCTGATAATACGCCTCTTTCTGAACGTTCTCGAATGCCTGACGTGCATTTTCCAGTTTACCCCTTGCAATGTTATACTTTTCTTCTATCGATGCATGAGTTTTCAATAAATCATCCAATAGCGTTTGTTTATCAGCAGCCTCCTGCCTGATAGCGGACTCACGACCGGCAAGAGCGAGTTTATCATCAATACCAATGGCATCGAAATCCTTTCTTGCCTGTGCTATTTCCTTCAGTTTACCTTTTTGGGCACCAAGGTCCTGATTGAGTGCGTCTTTTTCTTTATCATATTCTGCCGTAAGTTCTTTTTCACGGTTATGCTCTTTCTCTATGTCCGCTTCAACTTCTGCGGCTTCGATTTCCAAAAGAGGTATATGCTTTTCACTATAAGCTACAGCATGATTGAGCATGTGCCATACGTCAGACAACTGCTGGTCTAGCGCTACAATTGTACGCCCCTGCTCAGCTATTTTCAATGCCTGCTGACGCACCGGATAACTCCCATCACGTGTTTGGCGGAACCAACAGTCTATCTCGTCATACTCTCGCTCAAAATCTGTAACAAGTCGTCTGTAAGTCTGCAAATCAATTGGCAAATCCTCATCAGTCATGGATTGTATAATCGTATTCTTTACAAAATCCGCGTCAAGTTTCGTATTCAGAAAGACATTCTGAATGCTTCGTGGGATATTCTGATAATGCGAACTCTGCACCAATGCATAACGTGCATATTTATGGTCATGAGTGTTGCCGAAGATTATATCCTTAAACATCACGCCAGACTCTATTCTTGCAGAAACGGCTACATTCTTGCCTATACGTTCGCGAATCTTCACCCAGTCACTCAATACCTGCTTGCCATCGTCTATTAGCCATTCACGCTGATAAGGCGCATCAATAAACCGCCATGAAGCGCGTCCCTGATATCTGCCGACAAGTATAGTATATGCACTGTTATCACAGACTACCTCGTAAAGTATGTAAGAATTTGACTGGCGGAAATAAAATTCATCAAACGATTTCTGTCCCTGTTGAATACCCAAATGCTGTTTATCCGCATTGTAGAAAAACAGCAGTGCCCTCAATACCGTACTTTTACCGACACCCTGAGTCCCTGTGAAATGCACATTCCCGTCTACAGATATCTCTGCATACGGAATATTAGCACTATTGATAAAAATAATCTTATTCAGGTATTTCATCTTCATTTGCAATTTGAATTATTTCAACCAATTCTTCGACATAGCGGAATGCCGAAGTAACCTTAAAGGTCTCATCAAGTTCGCTGATACACTCTGCAAAGCCCATGTTCTGCATTTCCTGAAGCAGTTTGTTTACTATTTCAACATTAGACCCCACACCGTATTTCTTGAACAAACGGTTTGCCTTTTCCTTCAGTTCGATATCCAGACTGATCTGTTCTGTCAAATGACTTTTGCGGAACTGATATCCTGCAGCAAATGACTGATTATAGCATTTCAGAAAATCCAGATAGTCAAGCCATTTTGAAAAGCTGTCCAATTTCTGCTCTATCGTCTGTTTACCCTCTCCTATTCTTGAAAAATAGAAGTAACCATTACCAGATTCCAGTTGCAGACCGATTTCCTTGAAGTATTCTGTATAATCTTCCAGATTTTCCTCGATATCCTCATACAGATGACGGACAGAGGCATCTGCACTGTCTACCGAAAGAAACTCTCCCCGGCTTAACCGCTCGTATATTCTTTGAGTATTATTTCGCATAAATTATAGGATATTCAATGTCTTGATAAATTGCATATTCGCCTGTTATCCGGCATTCATCAGGATGCAAGATAACCAACTGACAGAAGAGAGTGGCATGTTCTTCTATGCTACGTTTTACTTTATAGTCATACCTCAGAATGAACTCGAACAGATTATAACTTGATGCTAAAAATGCATTCCAGACTTCGGCAGAATCCACCTCCTTCAGTTGCCGGATATGTTCTTGCAAGTCTTCCTCTGCCAGAGGCCCGGCTTCCGTTCTGGCTGTTTTCTGTACCCCATTCCGTTCAGCAATTCGTCTCAGCAACTTTACTACCTGATCGTTTTCCCTTAGCATTTCTAAAGACAGGCGAATCTTATTATATTGGCGGGATTCCATCCAAAGAGGATTCCTTTCTTCCAGAACTTTTACAAGGTTCGTATCGGTCTTGATAAGCAACTGATCTTGCAGGAACTTCAACTTCCGTATCTTTTTGTAAAGTTGATTTTGCAGGTCTATCTGATTGATATAGGAAATAATCTGTCTGTCAATTTCCATTAGCGCATGATAGGCTTCTACAAAATCATGTTTCACATCGCTACAGGTCTTTGCCATGTGCGGATCATTGGCCATGATGAAAAAGGCGTGTTCATTATCCATCAGTTTTTCACATTCACGTATCATGGCACGAATGCTATGGCTCTTTTCATCCAGATTCTCCAGTTTCTTCTTTTTGATGACATAATTGGGTTCTTGCTTATAGGCATTGTCCATATTACGCTTCAAATCCACCACATTCTTCAGGGTCCTGAATCCGGTCTTCTTTAAAAGTTGCCGCACACTATCCTGATATCCGGCTTTGCGGTTGGGATTAGTCTCTTGCAAGAAATAACCGATATTCTCTTTCAGGGTGTTGATGCATTCCTGTACGCTTAATACGCTAATTTCCTCATTGACATTCAGCACTTCCTCAAAGAAGTTCAGATAGTCGCTCTCAATCTCAACCGCATTTCCGGATTCCACCAGCACACCATAATCAATCAGCTTTCTCAATCTTTGTTCATTTCCTCCGACAAGGTCAATGGCAAGACCCAACGGAAACTTCATAAGCTTCCGCTTCCCAAACATCTCACTTAGCAATCTTTGCTCACGTGAAAGCGTTTTCGTCAGTTCTTCTATACTTCTAAAATGCGTCAGGACATCCATATATTCAAAACGACCAGTCCATCACGTTCCTTGCGTTGATTTAGAATGATGTTTTTCATTCCCTATATTGTTATTCAAATGCAATATTACTATTTTTCATTCAAATAACAATGTCTGTTGCACAATATATGTACTATTTATGCACTACAAAATCATTATTGAGTAAAATCTTACATCGTTGTGACCAAGAATTGCCATATCATAAAACCTTGTATCCTACGTACACATAGCGGTTTTACTCCTCAAGTTGGGATTCCATACCGACACATTATAAGTTACAAATAAGAAACTGTTCTGAATTTATCGTGCGATGATTGGGGATGAGTTTTCGAGGCATTTTTTGTTTCTGTGATGAGGAAGATAGCGGGCTATCTGACGAAGAACAGAAGCGGAAAGGACCAAAAAATCGCCCAAAGCACACACGAAAACGAACACATCAAGCCAAGAAAAACTTTTTGGAGAAATTCAAAACAGCTTCTGAGATTATTTGTTGCAATTGTAAAGAAATACATTCTTAAGTGAATGTGACGGAAAGTATCATTACCATGCGTGCCTGCTTGCCAAACCATATACCGGTTATCTGCTTTACAGTTTTCATGTGAAGCCCGACACTTATGAGGTCGGTGTCATTTATGTGCATTCGCCCGAACTTCGTAAACTCGGGATAAAGGAACTGCATTTAGTAAAAGCCATAAAAATAAAGAAATAATCCATTGTTCTTTGACATACATATGAAAAATAAGGGGGTTAGATGATAAAAAGCTCTGATTAGAGGCCTAATACGAACGGATTTTTGTAAATTCGCAAAATTTTTAGAAATCCGATATGATAATACAAGGTCCTGAAATCTATTATGCGGCATCCTGCCTGGTACTGGTCGTTACGTCACTGTTTTGTGCGTTGGTGCGTTATTTCCACATGTGCCGTCCGTTTGACGAGGAAGAAACCTATTTTTATCCGGCCCGCAAGCTCATCACAATTATCTATGCCTGTTTTGCCTTGCCTGTGGTATGGCTTTTCCGCATGGACAGCCCGGACGCATACTTCTTTATGCGTGTTTTTCTTATGCTGCTGTTGCCCGGTGCGGGCGTGTTGTCGTTCCGCCGGTTTTTCTTCAGCAAGACAAGACACCGCAGACTGATATTCGTATTGTCCGGTATCATTCCTCTTGTCATTATACTGGTCTGTTGGATATACGGCTGGATTGGTGGAGATACCCTCTACCGCCATCGTGATATGCTTCTTCTCCTTATCGGAGGATATTCCCTGCTGCTTACAGCCATGCTGTTGCATACCACAAGCTGGCTGTTGCGCCAGATTCGCCTACACATGCAGGAAGAATATTCCAACAGTGAAGATTTTCCGGTACGTTTTGCCGGTTTTGTCGTATTCATGCCGGTGCTGTATCTGGGAGCCGCATGGTGGCTGTTTATCACCGGCGACCATGATTACAACATGTGGTTCCAGCTGCTCATTTCTGTCATGCACATCGTACTTTTGATACGGATATTGCATCCGCAACGGAAAGAATACAGGGAAGTGGTGGAAGAAGCGGAAGAACTCATAGCGGAAAAAATAGAAACGGTACTGTCCGACCGGGGAAGCGGCAGCAGCCTGCTGTCTGTTGATGCCAAGGATGAACTGGAAGCGAAAATACGGGCAGCATTGACCGAGGACAGGCTTTACCTGAATCCGAACCTGAAAATCGGCGAACTGGCAGATGCGGTAAAGAGCAACCGGAAATATGTATCCATTGTCATGAAAGAACGTTTCGGTTCCTTTTATAAGGAACTGAACCGGCTCAGGATTGAGGCCGCTGTCCGATACCGGGAAGAACACCCTTCGGCAAGCCGTGAAGAAATTGCTACACATTGCGGTTTTTCCAATGTAAGGACTTACAGCCGAAACCTGAAATCCGGGATGCAGGACAAGAATACAGAAGGACAATTTAAGGAAATTCCCTGAATTGTCCCTCATTATGAGCATTTTTCCTTGAATTGTCCTTCAAATTTTCTAAGATTGTCCTCTCACTTTCCGTAAAATCCGCTAACTTTGCAAACGGAATTTAATAATTGAATGACAATGTATTTTGATTTACAGCACATTTCAGGAAATATGGCAATCTGTTCAGGCAACATTCCGTTGTCCGCTGCATCGTGCATATACCTGTATTCAAAAAAGTGTCTTGTAAATTTGGATATGTGTGAGATTTGTGTAAACACACACACACACACACACACACACACACACACACACACATTGCAACCGGCGTATCTTCGCGCGTTAATATACTTATTATCATCAATACATGCAAGGGTGGAAACTCCTTTTTACGGGAGCTTTCCGCCCTTTTCCGTATTCGTATGCCCCGTTTAACCCATTAAAACAAAAGTCGTATGAATACCGAAATAACCATTATAGCAAGTATATTCCTGTTGCTGGGCGGCCTGGCAGCGTTTCCGTTTACGCTCGATTACAGCAATACTTCATGGATGCCCCGTTGGATGCGTCCTGATGTGGACTACCTGGAACGTCCGTTCCGCTACGACTATCCCGGACGCGGAATGCAAATAATCTTTTCCCTCCTTGTCCTGTTTGTGGGAGCAATGTCACTGCTTACCTTGCTGGACAAGAACCTGTCCCAAACGGTAACTCCCGGACAGTGGTTCGACAGTATGTCACTTGTGCTTCCTGCCTGTCAGGTATCCTGTATCCTGTTCATGCGTCAGGAATACAACGATCCGTTTGAATATGCCGACCGCCTTACCGGATTCAGCATGTGGAAAGTTACAGCGGCTCTATGCCTGATACCTCTTCTATGGTTGCCATACGTTGCCGGTCTATTGGATTCTTCCATATACCGTTTTGCGGTACTTTCCTGTAATCTGCTGGCATACACCTTTCTTGTTTACGATTATAGACGTGTTTACAGGAAGCGTTTCGATTACGAATATACCGAAGACATCGGTTGGAAGGAAATGTATCCGGAAAGCCTGTACCTTTTAGCCTATCCTGTCTGTTCGGTAACCCTGCTCTGGTCCCTATGGCAAAACAAGGAAGTCTGTATTCTCGTATATGGTGTGGCGTTGATTATTTTCAGTCTGACAAAGACAGTATGCCGTTTTCATCCGGCAATCCGGGGAGATGAACATGAACGGTGTGAATATCTCTGGTATCGTCCCCGCGAAATGACTACTGACCGGGCAAAGAGGATTTGCAGTCAGATACAGAAAGGCAGAGGGATATTTGCCGATTCACGTCCTTATTACGTGGTTGTCAGCCGCCGCTGCCATTCCACCCGTTACCAGTTCCAGCTTACCACTGAGGGAGAACATCAAAAAAGGATTCTTCTCGATGGGAACATACGTGTCCTGATCTGTAGGAAATTCGATTCTTTATCCGCAGCCGGCCTTTACCGGCTGCAACTGGTGGAGCAATACTGGAACACGTACTATAATAATTTTTTCCGTTACGAGTCGCGCGCCCGTTTGGATTTTGAAAGAGATTTGAAAGTAAACATGAAGGACACAGACTGAATAACGGAACTTCAGTATTGTAGATTTAACTAGTAAATTAAACCAAATAAAAATATGAGATGCCTGAAAAAATGGATTTGGACAGTTTTCCTTTCTTTGTTCCTGCTTCCCGCCGGGGCACAGGAACAGGCGGACACGACCTATACTTTCCGTTTCAAGACAGGAAAAGACATGTTCTATGTACCCTGGAACGGTAATGACGGGGAACTTGCGAGGCTGGAAGCCTGTGTAGAGAAGTACAAGACAGAGATACTCGGAGGCCGGATGCCGCTGCATGTGGACGGATACTGCTGTTCGCAACCCACGGAAACGGAAAATCTCGCCATGGCGAGAATCCGCTCGAATAGAGTGAAATCGGAACTTATCGTGCGCCGGGAACTGACGGAAGAATGCTTCGTCACCCGTAACCATGCGGCAGAAGGTGATTTCGTCACCGTGCGCCTGACGGTACCGGTAAAAGAGACAGCCGTAACGGATACGGATGCGAAAGCCCGATGCAAAGCGGAAGCCGAACGATTAGAAGCAGAAAAACGTGCCGAACAGGAACGTCTTGCCGAGGAGCAACGCAAAGCGGAAGAAGCCCGACTTGCCGCTGAAAAGGCAGAGGCAGAGAAAGCCGCTCAGCAAAACACATTTGCCGACACGCCGTCGGAAACCAAAATCACAACTGATTATCATCTCTCCCTGCGTGCCAACCTGCTGCGCTGGGCTACCCTGACACCCGATTTAGGGCTTGAATGGCGCATCTGCCCGTCGTGGGGCATTGCTGTAAACGGCTCGTGGACTTCTTGGAGCTGGAGCGACAAGGACCGCCGCTATGCACTCTGGGAAGTGGCTCCGGAAGTGCGTTACTACATGGGCGAGAAGAAAGCCTGGTATCTGGGTGCTATGTTCAAGGCCGGACAGTTCAACTACAAACTCTCCGAAACGGGTAAGCAGGGCGACCTGATGGGTGGCGGCATCACCGCAGGCTACCAGCTGCGGCTGAACAAGGCACTGAATCTTGATTTCAACCTCGGTCTGGGCTACCTGAATGCCGACTATGAGAAATATGAGGTCATTGACGGTGTGCGAGTATGCCGCGGCAACGAGACAAAGGACTGGTGGGGCCCCATCAATGCCGGTGTGACATTGGTATGGAAGTTATTCTAACTCGGAGGAATCGAATATGAAAGCAAGACAATATATAAATATGATGGGAATGGCAGCCGCCGTGCTGCTCTCTTCCTGCGTGAAGGACACGCTCTATGACACGCCGCATCCCGACAAGGGAGCTGTCACCATCAGCCTGACGGGACTGTCGGCAGACGATAACTATGTACTCGACATGGACGGGAAGGTGGCCGACATTACAGGTTCGCCATTCACCAATCCCGACCTGCTCAATCCGGGAACACACAGTATGGTAATCTATAACCGTGCGGAAGGTTTCACTTTCGACGGACGAATGGCACGGGTCAATGCCCCTGATGGCAAGAGCCGTGCGGACGGTGCATCCGTAATCCCCCTGCCGGGCTATCTGAAGTCCGTCAGCCGGGAGATTACCGTCACAGCCGATGACACGCTGCGTGTCAGCCTTGTTCCGCAGCAGCGGGTGCGCGACCTGCACATCGAGTTCACCGTAACGCAAGGCCGCCCCGAGCTGATACAGAGCGTCACCGCCACCCTCGGCGGCATAGCCGGCGCCTTCGACATGGAGGCGGAACAGACCGTCGGCGAACCTGTCTCCACGGTCTTCGCCTTCACCCGTGAAGGCAGCAAGCTCACGGCCGACCTGCGCCTGCTGGGTACGATGGGAGACGTGCAGACGCTGGTGCTGGACATCGTCTTCACCGACGGCGGACGCACACAACATACGGAGGTAGAACTGACCGAGGCCATGAAGGAGTTTAACGGCGACATGACCACCGCCTACCGTGTGACCGGAACACTGGAAACGCCCGTCGGCATGGAAGAAGGCAAGGGCGAGATTACCGGATGGGAAACGGGGGACGGAGGCGACGTTAGCGCGGAAATGTAAGACAATTAATAATTAACAATTAACAATGAATAAAATGAAGACTAAACACTTTGCACTCGCAGTGCTGGCATTGTCACTTGCCGCCTGCAACAATGAAAATGAGATTTTGAACAACGACGGTCCCGTAGCCGCACAGTTCACCGCCGACATCTATAAGGCCGTATCCACCCGCGTCAATTCGGAGGGGACCGGCTTTACCGACAAAGACTGTATCGGCATCAACAGCGAAGACATCACCAACGTGCCCTACGTGAGAGAGAACGGCCAGTTCGGGCCCAAGGGTACAACCATCTATTTCAATGACACCGAAACGAAGACCTTCAGCGCCTACTACCCGTATAGGGAGGACAGCGAATTGCAGAATGGAATCGTGTCAGTCAACACCGATCAATACGGTCAGGGCCCCGAAATAGACTTCCTTTTCGCCTCGGGAGCCACGGGCAGCACCAGCAGCCCGACGGTGAGCTTCACCGGCGAGCATGCGTTCAAGCACTGCATGAGCCTCGTCAAGTTCAATTTTTTGGAGGGCGAAGGCGTTGACTTCAGCGAAAAAATTCTTAAACACTGCATGTTAAATGGTCTGAAGACTGTAGGCACTTTCAACACCACTACCGGTGAAACCGCCCTGACTGTCGACTATCCCTCGCCGATTACCATGTGGTTTGACGACGGCGCCACCACCTCGCAACTCTTCATTTTCCCGCAGACATTGGATTTTACAACGCCCCTTAACCTGAGTGTGGTGTACAACGGCGTGGAATACACAACCACGTTGCCGAAGCCATCCACGTCTAAGTTAGACGCAGGCTATGCCTACACCTATAACATCACGCTCAACAACAAGGGCATCACGGTGGAAGAACCGGAGATTACCCCGTGGGAACCCGGAGAAACGAACGATGTAAGCATCACGCTGTAAGCCCCACATACCGCTGCCCCGGCGCATGCGTCAAGCCGGAGCTGCCCATAGATATTATGGTGCGACGGCCGCCTTCGCAGGCGGCGGCAGCACAAAACGAAAACAAATAAAAAACATCACGATATGAAGAAAAGACATTCCATCCAGATACTTCTCGCCGCAGCCGCACTGCTCCTTGCCACGGCTGCCTGCACGAAGGACGAACTGGCGGACGGCGACCGTCTGCCCGAAGGACAATACCCGCTGGAGATAGCCCGCATCACCCTCGGCGTGGAGGGCGGCGAGGCGCAGCCCTGGGGCGCACCGGCGACGCGCGTCAGCGAGGACGGGGACGGCAAAAGCAGCACGTTCGACGCGGACGACAAGTTCGCCGTACAGATAGACGACGAGGGAGAGGTCGGCACCTACACCGTGCAGGACGACGGCTCTGCCGAAGCCGAAACACCCCTGTATTGGAGCGACAGGGACGAGGGCCACACCGTCCGCGCCTGGTACCCCGCCACGGACGGCACCCTCGACCTCAGCGACCAGCAGACCGACGGTCTTGCCTACCTGCTGGGCGCCACGGGCACGGGCGACTACCAGACCCCCGTCACCCTGAGTTTCACCCACGCTCTGGCGAAGGTGCGCGTGACGCCCACGGACGATGCACTCGGCGAAGTGCAAAGCCTCCAGCTCTATGCCTACACACAGTGTACTTATGAAAAGGGCACGGTAGTGCAAGGCTCGCAAGAGGGCTGGATAGAGATGAAGAAGTGCGAATACACCGAAAACGGCAACGCCATCACCTGCTGGGAGGCGAACGTGGTGCCCGGCTACACGATAACCAAGCTGATGGCGAACCACGACAGCAAGGAGCGCACTCTCTCCTCCGGCATCACCCCCGTGGCAGGCAAGTTCTACAACATCACGCTGAACAAGGACAAGGGATATACCGATGACGGACAGGGCAACTACACCGTGACCTCCGCCGAGGGATTGAAGGCTGTGGCAGACATAGCCAACAACGGCAATCTCGACATCAACATCACCCTGACTGCCGACATCGACCTGAAGGGCATCGACTGGACGCCGATAGGCATAGACTATAACCACCGATACACCGGCACCTTCGACGGCGGCGGCCATACCATCACGGGGCTGAAGATTACGGGAAATGACCAATATGCGGGCCTGTTCGGCCACATCGGCTCCGGCGGCAAGGTGATGAACGTGAAGCTGGAGGGCGTACTGATAGAAAGCGATAACGAAATGAGCGTTGTCGGCGGCGTGGCGGGATATAGCCGGGGAACCCTTGAAAACTGCTCGGTGTCGGGCAGCGTCAGCGGCAGCGGCAAGAACGGCTTTGTGGGCGGTGTAGTAGGCTATCAAAATGGCGGTTTCCTTACCGGGCGCAGCTCCTCGGCCACAGTGAATGCCGGGGGTATAGCCGGCGGTGTGGCAGGTACCTCGGATCTTGGTGCCACCCTGACCGCCTGCTATGCCACGGGCGACGTGACCCTTGAAAGTAGCGGTACAGGCTCCTATTATGCCGGCGGCGTGGTGGGAAGCAACAACAACAGTAGCACTCTCATTGCCTGCTATGCCTGGGGCAGCGTGAGCGGTAGCGGAAGCGGCACCATCTATGTGGGCGGCGTAACGGGAAGCAACGATTCAAGCACCCTGACTGCCTGCTACCATGCCAATGGGACTGTCAGCGGTACAGGCTCCGGCACCATCTATACAGGCGGCGTGGCGGGATGGAACTATAAATCTTTCAATGACCCTGTCATCACCGCCTGCTACTGGGGAAGCAACGGCCAGACACAGGGCATCGGTTACAATCAGGCAGGCACCGGCGGAACCATGCTGGTGGACGGCAAAAGGGTTATCTGGACTATAGCCATGATATCAATGAACCAAGCATTGCAGGAAGCGGGCTCAGAGTGGCAGTACGAACCCGGCGACAGCCTGCCTACCTTGAACAAATAGTAAACCGTCGGGCGGGAAAAAGTTCCGCCCGACAGAGATATAGAACAGTAAATTACAGGGCATTATGATACGCAAGATACTGACAACTTACGTTGCACGGCTGGATGAATATCTGGCCCGCTCACACCGGCAGCCCGAAGGGGTGGCCGAGGTCGGGCTGATAGGCTCTGCCGGCGAGCAATGCCCCAACAAGCTGGTGGTCTCTCTCGTTAATCTGGAACGGGAAGCCAGCGGCGACGGCGGCAGTATATGAAGGCTGCCTCGGTTCGAGGTCGGCAATTCATTGGAAAAGAGATAATAAGAGAATAAAAAAACAGAAATTCCCATTCCGGGCGGGAGCATCAGTGCCCGGTAACATCATACAGAATCGCAGCCCGCTGCCGTAAGGTCAGTGGGCTGTATTTTCATAAGGAGAAATCATAAAAAAGATGAGGTAAACCGCATGAAACAGAAAACAATAGCAACCAGACACCTGCGCACCAAGATAGCGGCAGGATATGTGCTGATACTATTACTTATTTTCGGCATTGTATATATCTGGCTCAACGAACAGCAGAGGCGACAGGAAATAGAGACAACAAGCAACAAGATAAGATGCTTCCGTAAAGACGTACACGAAGTGTATGTGAAGGTGGTTGACTTATCCCTGATTGGTGAAACCGTGCTGGACTGGAACGAGGAAGACATGGCGGCATACCATGAGAAGCGTCTGGAAGTGGACACTCTGCTCAGCCGGTTCAAGTCGACCTACCGCAGCGAACGTATAGACAGTGTCTGCCGGTTGCTGTCTGAAAAGGAAAAGCTGCTGAATAAAAAATGAATGTCCGCATTCATCCAATACATACCCCTAAAAAATGAATATGAATGTCCGCATTTCACCAATAAGGAGTTATTTCAGGGAGTTAAAGGGAGTTAGAAGCCAATACTTTTACTAATGGAAACCATAGCAGGACTATTGGCGTTTAACTCCTGTGAGC